>JABMPG010000371.1 GCA_013203855.1 bacterium | reverse complement strand
GCCCCCCACATACCCGAGATTCTCCAGCCGTTTTTGCGCCTCCGGGTCATACAGAACCTGCGACCTCTCGCCACCGGTCAACGCCTTCCACACCGCCAGATTGCTGCTCTGAATCCACTCATACTCGGGCTTGATTTCCCGATCGTACAGGCGACTCAGAAACCAGTTCTGGAGCGGGACCTGCTCCTGGCGATCCGTTCCCTGATTGAAAACCTTCAGGAACGTCCGCCGAGGCAGATTCTCGGGTTGGGTCAGGTTGAATCCGGAGAACTCCGCCGAGTTAAGAAAATGCCACTGCTTGTAGAACAGACTCCCAAACTGGCCCGTTCGTGACTTGTCCCTGGGGAGGTAGGTCACTTCCTCTGAGATCGCCGGACGACAGGCCCAGTACTCAAGTCTCTCTCCCCGGATCAGGGGAAGAAGAGAGACTCCCTCCATCAGGAAGTCATCGGTCGCTATCCCCGCCAGATCCAGGATCGTTGGCGCCAGATCCAGCAGTTGAACCGTCTGCGAGACCAGCAAACCTCGTGGCAGAGCCCGCGGATAGACCATGATGAGGGGCACGTGAAGAACCTGAACGTATCCGGGAGGAGCGTGATTCCAATAGCCGTGCTCTCCGAGATGCTCGCCATGGTCGGCAATAAAAATGAACAATGTCTCTTCGTTCAGGTCCCGCTCATCGAACATCTTCATCAGGCTAGGCAGATAACTGTCGTTGTAGGCGATCTCCCCGTCGTACCGATCGCGCCGCCCTTCGGCGGTTGGATACTCTACCCAGTCCGGATCGAAGCCTCCATACTTGGGCATCGGGGTCGCGCCGGGATATCCGTCATGGTACCACTGATCGAACGGCTTGGGAGGATCGTAGGGGCCGTGAGGATCGACCAGATGGAGGTACAGGAAGAAGTTCCGGTTCTGATTCTCGTCGAGCCAATTCTCCAGCACCTCGCCGTACATACCCTCCGCCCGCTCCCCGACCGTCCGCGCGTCGAAAAGGCGGGAAAAGCCCTGGTGGACTCCGCAGGCGAGGCCCGCGTTGTCATTCTGAAAGAAGGACGCCGTGGCAAAGCCCTGATAGCGTAGAATTTCCGCGAGAGTCAGGTACGAGTCGCTGAGCATCTCCGTGTGATCCCACACGCCCGTCGCGGTGGGATAGAGCGAAGTCATGAAACTCGAGACTGACATGCGCGTGCCCACGGCCTGCGAATAGGCCCGGTGAAACTGAACCCCTTTTCCCACCAGTTGGGCTTTTTCCGGTGTAGTCGGACGTTCGAAACCATAGCAGGACATGCGATCCGCCCGTAGCGCATCCTCCAGAACGATCACCACGTTGAACCGGTTGCGAGGGGTCCCCCGCAGCTGAGGATTCGCCCAGAAGGCCACGTTCGACCCTTCGCCTTCCGCCGAAAACCGAAGACGCAGTCTTTTCCCCTTCCAGTGGGAGAGATCCACGGCCGCATCCTGCCAGCCTGATGTCGAGTCCACCCACTGGCTGAGAAGCGTCGTGGTTCGATCATCTTCTGTCAGAAACACCTGGAAAGAAGTCGGCGCATCTGCTAGCAGCACTCCCAGCCCGGTCTCCAGGCTCACCGACTCGTTTGGAATGTCCACCATATAGTCGATCTCATAGGGTGTATTGACAAACAGAACCCGTCGCGTTTCATCGCCGAGGGTCTGGTAGCCCGCGCCTGTGTCGCTCACCGCATAGGCCGCCCGGCGAGAGACAAAGCGGATATAGTCGATCTCTACCTGATCTCCCTCGACATCGCTGGGGCGGAAGAATATCCGGCGGATGGTATCGCCTGAAACGCGCTCCTGAAAAAGCGCCGCCGTCAGATCGATTTCATAGGTCTGAAACTGGCTCCCCGGGATGGTATGGATCGTCAGAACCCCCCGTCCCGGTTGCTGAGCTCGAATCGTGGAAGGATCCGTGCCCCACGATAGCGAGGCAGTGCGCCCCTTTATCTGGCGCATTCTCAGGTGCAGTGCGCCCACGTCGCTCCGCTCGAGTTCCACCGAATCCATTGTCTGAAGGTGCGAGTTCTGTCCGGGCCAAGTCAATACCAGCAGTCCGTCCTTCGATTGAGACGAGCCGATCTCCATCCCTATCCCCACCGAATCGTCCCCATCGAATTCCCAACGCAGCAGATAGGGATCGATCTTCTCGCTGGGCGATGCCTCCCGGGACGGAAACTCCGCATCGGCGAGGTGGTCGTCGAACCGATAGAGAAAGCCGTTGTCTCTCGATTGACCAAGTTCCCGCAGCGCCGCGGACTGGTCGAAGCCTTGGGCCTTCTCTTGAGTTTCCGAAGCCCGCTCTCGGACCTCCTCCAGACACCGGAGCATAGGATCCAGATCGATGCCCAGCTGGCGATAGGTGTAGTATTGAAGACCCGCCTGAATAGCCACAAGGAAAGCCAGCACGGCCAGGATACGCAAGGCGATCGAGAGAACTCTCTGGGTTTTGGTAGACATGGCGATTCCGATAACGCTCCTTCAGGGGGGGTGCCGCTTACCGCTCGTCAATGCTCGAGCCGATCCTATCGCTTATCCAATTCGGGATCGTAGAGAACTCTATCGTCACCGTCCCTCTTTGCGGCCGGAGGCCACTGCTCGAAACACCGGTAGCGGAAAGCAAGAATGGCGGACTCACCCGAATCCAACCGAGCCCAGGTGCATTGTGAATGCCCGAGCGCTTTTCTTTCAATACAAAAAGCGTCCGGCGGGTTGCTTGACTTCCGTCCATCCCTCTCGGACAATGGCAGTCCCTGGAGGGAGTGTCCATGTCACGCGGGAAAAGCCGAAAGAAGCTGAAACTCCTCGACAGCCACCAGCGTAGCTGGGTCTGGGGCCGCAATCTCGTCCATGAGATTCTCGTGGCGGGGCGCTGGCCTGTTATCGAACTCCTCCTCGATGAAGCGCTCCCCTCCCCCGAACGCGAGGAAACCGAGCGCCTGGCGGTCAAGATCGGCGCCCCCGTTCGATCGGAGTCCGCCTCGCGGTTGATCGAGCTCTGCCACGCCACCGATCACCAGGGCTATCTGGCGAAAATGGCCGAGTTCCCTTATCTCTCCGTCGAAGAACTTCTCTCCAGCCTTCAAGACCTCCCCAGACCGCCCCTGCTCACGCTCCTCGACGGCGTTCAGGATCCTTTCAATTTCGGCGCCATCGTCCGTTCTGCTGAGGTTTTTGGCCTCCACGCCGTATGCATCGGGACCCACGGCCAGTGCCAGGTCAACAGCCTTGCCGCCCGCGCTTCGGCCGGAGCTGTGAACCATGTACATATTGTCCGCTCCGACGATCCGCTTGAAATAGCGAAAGAACTCCGCGATCAGGGCATCCGCTTGCTTGCCGCCACGGAGAAGGCCCACGATCCGCTGCCCGAGGTAGATCTTTCCGGCCCCCTGGCCATCGTCCTGGGCAATGAGAGCCGCGGAATCCGCCGCGAGATCATCGACCAGTGCGACTTCCAAGCCCGAATTCCGCAGATCGGCCACGTCGGTTCTCTGAATGTTTCCGTCGCCGCCGGCATCGTTTTCTACGAAGCATCCCGACAGAGATCCTCAATTTGAGCGCGCGACAGGAAATGTGACCCACTTGCCCTTGGCTGGACAGACCGTCGAGGACGCCGGTTTCACACGATCTCGCGCCTATAGAATACTTTCGGCCAGCCCCGCCTCTACATATCGGCGAGCCACGGCCTCGGCAGCGCGGATTCCGTCCACAGCGGCCGACATGATGCCTCCGGCATATCCCGCGCCCTCTCCCGCCGGGTAGAGCCCACGGATGTTGGCGCTCTGCGAATCGTCTCCCCGGGTAATCCGGACCGGAGAAGAACTCCGCGTCTCCACGCCAGTCAGAATCGCGTCGGGCCGCGCGAATCCGCGCAGTTTGCAGGCCATCGCGGGCAGGGCCTCTTTCAGAGTCGCAACCGCCCAATCCGGCAGGCATTCTCGGAGATCTCCGAGCACAACGCCCGGCCGATACGAGGGTTGCACATCTCCGATCTCCCGCGATGCACGCCCCGCCAGAAAATCCCCCACCAGTTGCGCCGGGGCGAGATAGTCGCCTCCGTTCATCTCGTAAGCCAGTCGCTCCCACCGCCGTTGAAATTCGATGCCTGCCAGAACATCGCCTTCACCGGTCAGATAATCCCTCGGCTCCAGGCTCACCTGAAGCGCGCTGTTCGAGTTGGGTGCTCGGCGCTCCCGGCGGCTCATCCCGTTGGTCACGAGAAAGCCCGGCTCGGAGGCCGCGGCGATGACCTCGCCGCCCGGGCACATGCAGAACGCATAGGCCGTGCGGCCCGTCGAAGCATGATGCGCGAGTTTGTAATCCGCCGCGCCCAATAGGGGATTTCCCGTGAATCGGCCATATTGAGCCCGGTCGATCATTTCTTGGGGATGCTCGATCCGCACGCCAATGGAGAAGGCCTTCGGTTCCAGGCGCACCTCGCGTTCCCGGAGCATTTTGAAAGTGTCCCGGGCGCTGTGGCCGATGGCAAGGATGACAGAGTCTGTCCGAATTTCATCATCCCCCGTTCGGATTCCCCGAATGGCGCCGTCGTCGATCAGCAGGTCTTCCACCTTGCAGCCGAACCGCACTTCACCGCCCATCTCGATGATCCGGCGGCGCAGACCCGCGACCACCGCGGCCAGGCGATCGGTGCCGACATGCGGCTTCGCGTCGAACAGAATGTCGTCGGGAGCGCCGACCCCGACCAGTTCAATCAGAACCTTTCGGCTCCGATTCTCCCGGTCCTTGATCTGGGTCGCGAGTTTGCCATCGGAGAAGGTTCCGGCCCCGCCCTCCCCGAAAGCCACATTCGACTCCGGATCCAGTTCGCCGTTTTCCCAGAAACGCAATACATCCCGGGCCCTCTGGCCGACCTCCCGGCCCCGTTCCAGGACCAGCGGACACAACCCCATCTCCGCCAGCGTGAGAGCGGCAAAGAGCCCCGCCGGACCCGCGCCGACCACAACCGGCCGAATCTCCGGCGCTCGCAAAGTTTTCGCGGGAAGACGATACCCCAGATCGGGAGCAATCGAAACACCCGCCTTGCCCTCCCAGGCTTCACCGGCTACTCCTCCCGGCTCGCTACTCTCTATTTCCACGTCGACGGTATACACAAATGCCACACGGCCCCGGGCATCCACCGCCCGCCGGCGCACTTCCATCGCGGTCAGCGCGGCCTCCGGAATCTCGAGACGTTCGCATACCTTCCGCCGGAGATCCTGCTCGGAATGATCGAGGAGAAGCTGGAGTCCTGTAATACGAATCATAGCGCAGTTGCCGCCTCTTCGCCCGTGATATGGCCGGAAGTCCAGGCCCACTGCAAATTGAACCCGCCACAGTCGCCGTCCACGTCGAGCACTTCCCCGGCCAGATATACTCCAGGCACGCGGCGCGATTCAAGGGTCCGCGCATCCACCTCCCGCGTGTCCACGCCACCCGCCGTCACTTGGGAATACATCCAGGACTGAGTGGCAGTGCAGGGCATTCGCCAGTCCTTCAGGAATATCGCGATACTCCGAACCTGTTCCTCCGTTAGAGACCCGCAGGGCACATGGAGGTTGGGCACCCCCGTACTCTTGAGAACCACGGGAATGAGACGCTTATGGAGGAATCCGACCAGCGCGAATTCCGCCGTCTTGTGGGGCGCAATTTCAAAACGCCGCTTGATCTTGCCAGTCAGTTCCGCTGCCGTCCATTGCGGGAACTGGTCCAGACTGATCTCAACGGGCTGCCCCTTCTGAAGACCCTCCGAGGCATCCCGGCTGACGTCCAGAACCGGCGGGCCGGAAATGCCGTAGTCAGCGAAGAGAATCTCGCCTGTCTCCGCGCGTTTCGGTCTTCCGTTCACGTGGACCTGGACGCGTCCGTCGATCTTCAGACCCTTGACTGTTTTGAGGAAAGATTCTTCCAGGCAGAGTTGGACCAGAGCCGGAAAAGGTTCGATCAACTGATGCCCCAGAGCGGCGGCGATCCGAAAGCCAGTCCCATTCGATCCCAGGTTCGGGGCCGAACTTCCCCCCGCTGCCAGAATGACTTTATCCGCAGCATACCGG
>JABMPG010000370.1 GCA_013203855.1 bacterium | reverse complement strand
TCCGCCGACACTTACGGCGGCGGTGAAGATGATCGGAGCGGTTTCACCGGCGGCGCGTCCCATGCTGATGATGGTGCCGGTGAGGATTCCCGAGAGGGCGGCGGGGAGGATGACGGTGGTGATGGTGCGCCATTTTCCGGCTCCGAGGGCGAGGGCGGCCTCGCGATAGGTCTGGGGGACAGCGAGGATGGCTTCCTCGGAGGCGCGGATGATGGTGGGGAGGATGAGCAGGGCAAGGGTGAGGGAGCCGGCCAGCACGCTCTTAGACTCCGAGACGTGGATGGCGTTGATGAAGAAGGCCAGACCGAAGAGGCCGAAGACGATGCTGGGGACACCGGCCAGGGTGCTGACGCAGATGCGCAGGAATGAGACGAATCTTCCGGCTCCGGCGTATTCGACGAAATAGATGGCGGCGATGATGCCCAGGGGGGCGGCGAAGAGCATGGCTCCGATGGTGAGGTAGAAGGTTCCGATGAGGGCCGGCCAAATTCCTCCGAAGATGTTCGAGTCGATCGGCTTGTCCGTCAAGAAGCCCCAGTAGAGGGTCAATCGGGGTTCGAGCGTTTCTTCCAGATGGGTTTCCAGGTACGGAAACAGGGGCTCCAGAGCCGTCCCCTGGTATTCCAGTGCGCGAGGCTGAAGGACCTTGACGCCCATTCTCGTGGGGTCGGAGTGGTCCCAGGTCTCGGTCAGAAGGACGTCGCGGGCCTTGATCTCGGCCCGGTCCCATCGGGTCTGTCCGTACTGGTTGCGAGCCAGGGGCGGGACGGCTTCCTGGGGTCGGGGGCCGAAGAGTTCCTTGATGGTTTTCTGGACTTGCTTGAAGGAGGCACGGTGTTTGCGCCGTTCGGCGGCGGGCATCTCTTCGAGTTCATTCTCAAAGGCGTCTATCCAGGCGTAGATGGGTTGCCGGGCCGTCTGGACGCGGGCGATCTGGTTCTGCATGTCTCTCCGGTCGCCGCGGTTGAACTTGTCGAGGAGGAGTTCGCGGTGCTCGATGGTTCCGCGGAAAAGAAACGCCTGGGCCCCGCGCGAGAAGATGGGCGCGAGGAGCACGGTCAGGGCCGCGCCCATGAGGAAGATGGATAAGACACCCAAGCCGGTGAAAGAGCGATCGAGGAGTTTGCGGGTGGAGAGTCGCATGGTTTACCCCGTGGCCCGGGCGCGCTTGAAGCGGCGAATCGCCCACTCGCTGGCGAGATTGCAGAGGAAAGAGAAGGAGAGCAGGCAAAGTCCCATAGCGAAGAGGACGTGATAGCGGGAGGAGCCGGTGACTTGGTCGGCCTCTCCCATGTCGCCGGCGATGGTGGCCGTGAGAGTGCGTACGGGTTCGAGGAGGTTGAACCAGGGCTCGGGGATCTGGGCGGCGTTTCCGGAGGCCATCCAGACGACCATGGTCTCGCCGACGGCGCGCATGACGCCGAGGAGGACGGCGGCCAGGATGCCGCTGGATGCGGCGGGAATGACGACCTTGATGAGCGTTTCGGCTCGGGTGGCACCAAGTGCGTAGCTTCCCTCGCGCAGCTCGCGGCCGACGGCGTAGAGGGCGTCTTCGGAAACGCTGACGACGGTGGGCAGGGCCATGATGCCGAGGATGAGGGAGACGTTCAGCGCATTCGTGCCGCTGCTGATGTGCAGTTGGCTCATCCGGACTCCGAGCCAGTAGAGTGCGGCGAAAGTGAGCCCGCCCAGGAGGAGGGCCAGAGCGATCCGGGCGATCTTCCGGGACGATCCACTCAGCCATGTGGTGCCGAGGTCGCTGGCCACTGCGGTGCCGAGGGCGCCAAGGGGCGCGCCGATGACCCAGACGCAGATGGCGAGGATCAGGCCGCCGCGTTCCTGGAGAAGGGGCGCGAAGACGATCAGGGCGAAGAACCCGTAAGCGACTGACGGGATGGCAGCCAGGATTTCGATCATGGGCTTGACGATCTGCCGGGCCGAAAAGGGGAGGACGTCGCTGAGGCAGACGGCGGCGGCTACGCCGAGGGGAGTGGCGAGGAGAACGGCTCCGCTGGTGACGAGGGCAGTGCCGACGAAGATGGCCAGCGCCCCGAATTCCGGCTGGGCCGACGAGGGATACCACCGAGCGCTGGTGAAGAATTCATGGAAGCCCTGCAGTCTGAAGAATGGCAGTGCATCGCGGATGATGAACAGAAAGATGAAGAGGACGGCAAAAGCCGACAGGGACGTGAGGAGGAGGAGAAAGGAATGGCCGAGAAACCCGCCGATTCTGTGGAGGCGGCTGGCGCTCTCTCCGATCAGCATTTCGCGTCGGGCGGTTCTGGTGAAGTCGATATCGGTCATGGGAGAAATCGCGGTTCTGGAGTTCTGCCGTATCCGGGATGAAGACGAGCCGCCCGGAGAAGTTGGTTTGCTCCGGGCGGCGCGTCGCTCTCGGTCAGTAGTTTGTCACGGGCACGAACTCGATGCTTTCGATGATCTCCTGGCCTTTTTCGGTGAGGTGGATGGTCACGAAGTTGTAGAGGGGGGTGCCCATCTCGGGATAGCCGTTTGTGAAGAGGAAGAGGGGGCGCGCGATGGGATAGCGGCCGGAGAGGACGGTCTGGGTTTCAGGCAGAATGCCGTTCACTGCGAGGGGTTTGACGCCCTCAAGGAAGGCGAGTCCGACGTAGGCGATTGCGGCCGGAGTTCCGGCGGCGCGCTGCCTAGCGGCTCCATTGCTTCCGACGTATTCCACGCCGCCGGCCATTTTCTCGCCTTTCATGACACGGCCTTCAAAGGTCTCGTAGGTTCCGCTGTTCGTGTCGCGGCTGATTACGACGATTGGCACGTTCGGGCCGCCGACCTCCTGCCAATTCTTGATGTTGCCCAGGTAAATGTTGCGGATCTGTTCGACTGTCAGGTTCGAGACGGGATTCGATTCGTGGACCACGACGGCCAGTCCGTCCAGGGCGACGACGTGACAGACCGGGAATATGCCATTCTGCACCGCTCCTTCGAATTCGCTCGGCTTCATGAAGCGGGACATCGTGGCGATGTCGCATGTGCCGTTGATGAGGCTCTTGGCGCCGTTTCCGCTGCCGGACTCGCTGACCGTGACGTTCGCGTCCGGATTGTGAGACATGAAGTAGTCGGCGAAAGACTTGGCGACGGGGCCGACCGTTGTGGATCCGTCGATGACGATCCTCGTCTGGGATTCCTTCTGGGCGAAGGCGAGACTTCCGAAGAGCAGGGCTGTGGCCAGCGTGAGGATTGTCAAGATCGGTCGGAAAACAGGAGTGATGCGCATTTGGACTTTTCTCCTTGGGTGAAGTGAGGCCGTCGATGGTTCGATCAGCCGGTGGCAATCATTCACGCAAATATACCGGACGAAGGCTAGGATCCAAGCAGGCAGATGTTAGGAAACTGTTAGAACGGCGGTGTTGGGCGGAAATATTGGAGAAAGATCAGGAGGACGCGGTGTTTCCGGATGGCGTGTTCTCGGCGTCGGGCAGTCGCAGGTGAAAGCAGGCACCTTCGCCGGGCGCGCTTTCGACATCGGCGGAGCCGTGATGGGCGAGGGTGATGTGCTTGACGATGGCGAGGCCCAGCCCGGTGCCGCGC
>JABMPG010000369.1 GCA_013203855.1 bacterium | reverse complement strand
TGGTCGTGACGAACGACGAGGACCTGGCGTGGGAGTGCCGCTCGTTCCGCGACCACGGCTATGACGTCAAGGAACGGCTGAACCTTCTGGAGATGGAAGCCAAACTGATGTATATCCACAACCGGGTCGGGTTCAACTACCGAATGACCGAGATGCAGTCGGCCATCGGGATCCGGGAACTGGCGCGCTTTGATTCATGGAATCTCCCTGCGCGACGGCGCAACGGGCGGATGCTTCAGGAAGGGCTGAAAGGAACGCCGGGGATTCAATTTCTTCCGCCGGATGACGAGAACAGACAGAACGCCTACTGGTGGTTTCCGATCGTGCTGGACACGGAGCAGTTGACGGTGCCCGCCGACAAAGTGCAGAAGGCGTTGGCGGCCGAGGGCTTGCCCTGCTATACGATCCTTTGGCCGGAGATGTACAAGGAAAAGGCCTACCTGCAGCATTGCGGCTTCGGGTCGCATAACTTCCCCTTCGAATCGAAGGAATTCACCGATTCGAACCAGGTGGACTACGCGAGCATCGTCTGCGAGAACGCCCGGTGGCTTCGGATGCGGACGGTTTCGCTGTTCACGCACCCGACCTACGATGACGTGATGATGAAGGCGTACCTCGAAGGGCTGCGAAAGGTTCTGAACGCGTACTCAAAATGACACAGGAAGGTCTACCCATGGCATATACCGTGGCGAGAGCGTTGGTTCAACCAGAGGGAAAGGGACTCTGGGACGGGCCGGCTTGGTCGCAGGGCGGTGTCCTGAAGATCGCTGATTTCCATCCCAAGAGCAGCGATCATCGGCCCGTGACCCGAGTCAAGGCCCTCTACGATTCGGATGGGATCTACCTTTTCTTCAATGTCCAGGATCGTTGCGTCCGGTGCGTCCATACGGACTACCAGAGCGATGTGTACAAGGACAGCTGCGTGGAGTTCTTCGTTCGCCCGAAGCCGGACAAGGGGTACTTCAACTTCGAGATGAACTGCGGCGGCGCGCTTTTGTGCTCGCATGTGAGGAACTGGACCCGGACGGCGGACGGTTTCGAGGATTTCGAACGGCTGAGCCGGAACTTGGGAGAGCAGGTTCGGATCTACCATTCTATGCCCCAGCGCATTGACCCCGAGATCGAGGAACCGGTGAACTGGCTTCTGGAAGCGTTTGTTCCGTTCCAGATTCTGGAGCCTTACGTGGGAAAGATCGGCGATCCCGCGGGGGAGATCTGGCGCGCCAACTTCTTCAAATGTGGTGAGGAGATGTCGCACCCCCACTGGGCATCGTGGTCGCCCGTGACGGGCCCGCTCAATTTCCACAGGCCGGAGTGTTTTGGCGAGATTGAGTTCGAAAAGCAGGGGCGGTAGGAATAACGACGAACTGAAAGCCATACATAGTCAAGGGAGCGCGACATGAAACGGAAGCAGAAGGGCGGGACTACGACCTATTTTGAGCCGCCGGATCGGAAAGCCTATGTTCGTCCGGTGGTCGGTGGGGCCTATGCCCCGCGTCGAATTGAAATTTGCAGCGCTCCCGGCGAGAATTGGATGGCCTGGATCCACCGGAAAGATGAGCGGGATGTGCCGGTGGTGGTTCGAGATTCCGACGGTGGCTTGCAGGAAGTGGAAATAGATGCTGACGTGTTTTCGGAACCGGTTCTGTTGCCGCTGAATGATGAGGGACCGCCTCTTGTCATCTTCGGGGCGGGCGGCCGGAGGATGGACCAGAGATTCTACGAGATTCGGGTCTATGGGAATGAAGCGGGCGAATGGGCGTGCAGCCACTCGATGGGGACGGAGTGCGTGGCGGTCTGCGATATGGACGGGATCATTCTGCCCGAGACGCTTGAGGATGGGACTCAAGCGATTCTGGTCTACAGTGGTCTTCTGAAGGGGGCGCAGGGGTTGCGGCTTTTTCAGCGTCGGCTTCGTCGAGGCCGCTGGAGCAAGGAGGAAAGGCTTCCGTTCGGGAGGAGCGGCTCGCTCGCACGGCCCCGCTTGGCTGTGAGCGCTCAGGGCGAGATTGTTCTCGTGGCGGACGCCTATGAGGACGGGAGTTTCGATATTGTTTGGCGCGATCTGCGGGCGACCGATATTGACTGGCAGCGAGTTACTTCTGGCCCGGACTGGGACCTTTTCCCCTCGGTCACGGCGGACGCGCGAGGCCGGGTGTGGCTGTCTTGGTTGCACCAGACCCCGGTGCGGCGCGAGAGCGTGATGGGAACGCGGCAAGAGGCGCGGGTGGCTCGGTTGTCGAGTGGGAAATGGCGGCGGGTTCGCGACGGAGCGAAGGACGCAGCGGCAGACCTCAGTCTCGGGCTATTGCCGATTGAGTGTTACCTCGGATACGACGGCCTTCGCCGCTATCCCCGGATGCTGGCGACGGACGATGGCGCCGTCTGGCTCACTTGGGAGCAGCAGAAGGATGAGACCCCTGACTGGGACCATGTCGTGCATGGTTTCTTCTGTGCCCGTCGGTTTGACGGTCGCAGATGGGAAGAGCCGAGGCAATGGCTGGAGCACGGCACCTGTTTCGCCTTCGATCCCAGGACGACTCATCCCGCCGATGGCGTGGCCGTAGCGGCCAAGATGGGGCATCGGGCGTCCGGGGCCGATTTTGAGATCTTCAAGATCTTGGCCGAGAAAGCCGACGCATGGTCGCCCCGTCTCGATACCCAGTGGCGCGGATGGAAGAGCCAGAACCTTCCCGCCTTCGACTCCGACAAGGGAAAACTGGAGGTGCAGTCGGACACCGCCCCAGAGGTTCCCCTGCATCTGCACTGGGGCGATTTGCACTGTCATTCTCGCTTCTCTCCCGATGCGGAGGGCGAGCCGGACGAACTATTTCATTTCGCGCGCGACCTGGCCCGGCTCGACTTCGTGGCTGTCGTGGACAATGATTTCTATCCGAACAAAGTCCTTCTCGATTCGGAGTGTCACGTACTGAGCGCGATGGCCGACCAGTTCACATGTCCCGGCGAGTTCGCGGCCTTCGCTGGGTATGAATGGACCTTTCATCGCCCGGGCGCGGCGCAGCGCTATAACCATCGAATCGTGTTGTTTCCCAAGGGGGAGAAAGAGGCCGCTCGGCGAAACGAGACAGACGGCGCAACTCAGAAGGCTTTTCGTGCGTGGCAGGATCGAACCGGGTATTTCAATTTTCCCCACCACGCGGACTGGTCGCTTCTGAATGCGGCGGGGGAGTGGGCTGTGGAGGTCACGGCGGCCTGGGGTCTGTACATTCGGGAGGCGCGGACAATCCCCCGCGCGCTGAACCGTGGCGCGAGATTTGGCTTTCTGGGGAACAGCGACAGCCATCGCTTCATGCCGGGGCTGTCGGGTGCGCTCACGGGCGTGTACGCTGAAAACCTGACGCGAGAAGGGATTATCGACGCGATCCGTAGACGGCGGTGTTTTGCCACGACCGGGAATCGGACCGGCGTCGCATTCTGGGTAGAGGATGCTTTCATGGGAGGAGAAGCGGTCTGTTCGGGCGCGCCGATGGTCCGATGGAAAGTGACACCTCACGAGGAGGTCGAGACTGTTACCGTGATCCGGGATGGGAAACCTTGCTGCCAGTCTGGCGCAGTTGAGGGGGAATGGCAGGACAGGAAAGTCCGGACCGGTTCACACTGGTACATGATCGAGGTAAAGGAAAAGGGAAAGCAGGAAATGTACCCCCATAACGTGGCCATGGCGTGGGGTAAGTATGCCTGGTCGAGTCCGGTCTGGGTCCAGGTTTCGATCTGAGGGCGACGTGGCAGAGATTCGGAAACCGAAGAATTACTCGTAGAGCATCCAAGTAGTCGCGCTTGCTCCGCGGGGCACGATGGCGGCGGCGTAGAAATCGGACAGCCACGCGTTGTTGACGGGCGCATGAACGAATGTTTTCGCGAGCCATCCGTCCGGGATGGGCGTGACCTGAGGATGCTCATCGTACGGAAGCCATTGTCCGGCCCCAAAACTCCATTGGTAGATTCTCACGAAACCGGGAGAAGAGCCCGTCGGAACATCGACGAGCGTGAGGTCCAACCAAGTGATCGCGCCGTCGCTGAGATTGGCCTGGATGGACTCGGTCCGCATCTCGATTCCGAGCTCCATGGGCTGGGCTGTTGCCATGTTAGGCGAGAGGCCGACCCGGGAAATGGCGCAGTTGCCGCGGTACAGGGCATTCCACGCCACGATCCAGGGCTGGTCCAGACGGTGGATGGGGTCGCCATATCCGCTGAGAAGCAGGATTGGGGGAGCCGGTGCGGCAACGGGGTTGGGGGAGAGGGAAAGGGCGGTGCGGGAGTAGAGGGCGGGCACCGGGGAACTG
>JABMPG010000368.1 GCA_013203855.1 bacterium | reverse complement strand
GGGTATGCGCCTCAGCGGGGTCAGGCGATCTATACGCGGCCGGGGGCTCCGGAGGATCTTTCGTTGGAGGTGACGCGATTCCGGGATTTCTATCGGTTCTTTCGTGAACTGGCGGGAGATCGGGTTCCGGTGTCGGTTTCAGGGGATTCTGGCGCGTCGCGGGACCTGCTGGTTCGGCCTTTCCTGGATGGGCGGGTCTTGTATGTGCTGGTCCATAACCGCCGGGGGTTTCCACTTTATCCCGCTCGGTTTTCGCTGGGCTTGGAGATGGGGCAGGATGCGGAGGGGCGTCCCGTTCGGGTGGAGCGGACGGAGATCAAACGTCTTTTCTATGAGGGGGATATTCCGGAGCCTCATGACGATCTGGAGGTTGCGGGGCGGCTTCAGATCGATATGGAATCGGAGTATGTGGATCTGGGGGATTTGGCGGAAATCGATCTGAGAGGGGAAGAGACATGCCTGGTGCGGGTGCATCTGTCGGGGGAGCCGGCGCGACGGGATCGGGTGACGGAGGTTTCCTCTTACAGTACGGATACGCTGTTGGAGATCGAGCCGGGGAAGGCGATCTGTCTGAAGATTGTGGTCCCGGAATGGTATGGTGAACTGAGTTCAGCGGCGCTTCACCTGGGGCTGGCTCGGGATGGGGGATTCGCGTCGAATCCCAAGGTTGCGGTTAACGGAAAGCAACTGAATGGAGTGGACATGTCGTGGTCGGTGGGAGTGAAGGACTTCCATACGGTGGAGGCGATTCCGGTTCCGGTTACGGCACTGCGGATGGGCGAGAATGAGATTGCGGTAGGGTTTTCGGATGTTACGATGGAAGGGTTTCCAAAGGTTGTCAGTGCGAAAATCGTGACGATCTGGGAGAGCGGCGATTGATGATTGTGGGATGGAGTGTTAGTTCAGTGGAGAAAAGGGAGGGCAGCATGTTGAACGTCAAATGCTTTTGGACAGGAGTGCTGATCATGGTGGCTGCATCTTTTTGTGGGGCAGCGCCGGAGCCGGAGCCTGAGCAGAAGGGCGAGTCGGGTCCGCCTGCGCATTCGAGCTGGCGCGAGACCTTTTTGGACGATTTCAATGTGGATGGATTGGATGAAGAGAAGTGGGAATCGGCCAACGGTCCTTACGGTCACATTCTGTCGAGCCGCTGGCGCGAAAACATCGAGGTGAAGGACGGGACGCTGCGTCTGATTGCGCGGAAGGAAACCCGGGCTGGTCAGGACTGGACCTCGGGTCATATGTGGAGCCGGAGTTTCAGGCAGAAGTATGGTTACTGGGAGTGCCGGTATCGCTATGGTGCCGCCAGCGGTCTGAACAATGCGTTCTGGATGATGTCGGGTCAGGACGTTTCGGAGGACGATGACTACGAGCGTTTTCATCATGAGATTGATGTGAATGAGGGTCACTATCCGAACGAGGTGGCCATGAACCTGCACAGCTGGAGCGGGAAGCACTGGTCCAAGCACAGGAACTGGTACGCCGAGGGGAGCGATCTGAGCCAGGAGTTCCATGTCTATGGGATGGAGTGGACGCCGACGGAACTGGTCTGGTACTTCGACGGGAAGGAAATCCGGAGGTTGTCCCAAGACATCTGTCATCGGGAATCGCCGGTCTATTTGAGCACGGCAGTAATCAGATGGGCGGGCGAGGTGACAGACGCTCTGGATGGGACGAGCATGGACGTGGATTGGGTTCGGGTCTATGAGCGAATCCCGGCGCCGCCGACGGTTGCTGAGAAGGCGATTCGCGCCAAGAATGCTCGCTTCACTTCCGTAGGCCTGGAGTGGAAGCAGGCGGTTGATGATATTACTCCTCAGGCGAACATCGTCTATCGCGTGTATCGCTCGAGCCAGCCGAATATCGGCACGGTGGAGGATGCGGTGAAGCACGGCGATCTAGTGGCCGAGATTCCGGGGGGCGACTCGTATCAGGTGGAGGGTCTCGCGCATTCGACGGTGAACTACTTCAACGTGGTTGCGGTGGATGGGGCGGGTGACTCGGTCGCGTATGAGATGATTTCGGTTAAGACGCCGGTCAGCTCGGACGCGACTCCCCCGGTTCCGGGCGACGAGGGTCGGGTGCGACAGACCGCGCGTGCCGCGAAGAGTATGACGATCGGCTGGGCTCCCGGGCGTGACAATGAGACCGCGGAGTCGGACTTGCTCTACGAAGTTTATCTTTCGAAGGAAATCGGCGCCGCGCTGGCGGGGAATCCGTTGGTGCGGATCAAGGGCAATACGGCCGCAGTTCTAGAGGACATGCTTTCGGGTTCGACGTTCTATGTGACGGTAGTGGCCGTTGATGGGAGCGGGAATCGGGCGGCTTATCAGGAGGTGGAGGTGGAGACGGCTCTGGATGACTCGCCGCCGCGATTTCTGCTCGATTTCGAGAATGGCGAGATTCCGGAATCGGATGTGGTGGAAAATCATCCGATGGAAGGGATCGTGGGCCGTCGCGTGCAGGATGCGGAACGTCGGTGGGTGATGGAGTTTAACGGTGAGACGGAATATCTGAGCGTCCAGGATCTGGATTTTGTCGGCAGTTCGGCGACGTTCGCGGCCTGGATCAAGCCTGACGGCGAGCAGGCGCACTTCGCGGGGGTGGTTTTTAACCGTCGGCATGTGGCCGGGTTGACCTATGGAGGCGGTCCGCATCTGGTCTATCGTTGGGAAGGCGGCGCGTCGTGGGATTGGGAATCCGGGGTGGTTCCGCCGGTGGGGGAATGGTCTCTGGCCGCCGTGACTGTGACGCCGGAGAAGGCCACGCTCTATTTGTATCGGGATGGCCAGTGGCAGCAGGCGGAGTATGCGTCGGAGCACCAGGAGATGAAGGTAGGCATCATGGAAGTGGGGCGCGATTCTTTCGAGGAACCGGACGGGCCTCCCCGTTATTTCAAGGGGAGAATGGATGACGTTCGATTCTATGATCGGGCACTGAGCCGCCTCGAAATCGAGGCGCTTGTGAAGTAATACTTTCCCTGAAAGGCTTTGTGCATATCAGGCGAAGTGCTGTCAGAGGGGCCACAGTCTGCCCGGAAGTTTGGGACCGGCAAGGGCGCCGGTCCCATGCTTTCCCTGCAATCATGCAGCCTCTCTGGGTAATGTCGAAAGGACACCGCCATGCGGCTTTTTTTCACAGTTGGTCTTGTTGGTATCCCCCTCTTGCTGGCGGCGTGCGCCGGGCGGACGGCTCTAGTCGAGTATCCGGTGACGGTGGAGGGTCCTCCGTCGCACTCGTCGTGGCGGCTGAGTTTCTCGGATGAATTCAATGTGGACGGACTCGACGAAGAGAAGTGGGAATCGGCCAACCAGGCGTATATCGGTCATATTCTTTCGAGCCGCTGGCGCGAGAATCTGGAGGTGAAGGATGGAGTTCTGCGTCTTCTGACGAAGAAGGAGGCGCGTGCGGGTCAGGACTGGACAACGGGGCATATGTGGTCGCGTGTTTTCCGTCAGGAGTACGGTTACTGGGAGGCGCGGTACAAGTATGGTTCGGCCTCGGGGTTGAACAATGCGTTCTGGACGATTACGAAGCGTCGGGAGGACTCTCCTTATCATTTCGAGATCGACATCAACGAGGGGCATCATCCCAACGAAGTGGCCATGACGTTGCACGACTGGAAGGACGAGCACTGGGCAACGACGAAGCGTTGGCACGCGGACGGGATGGATCTGAGCGAAGATTTCCACGTCTATGGGTTCGAGTGGACGCCGACGGAGTTGGTGTGGTACTTCGACGGCCAGGAAATACGGCGGATTTCCCACGAGATTTGTCACCGAGAGGCGCCGGTCTTTTTCAGCACGGCTGTGACCGAGGGAGCGGGTACAGTGACCGACGTGCTGGACGGCACGAGTATGGACGTGGACTGGGTTCGTGTCTATGAGCGGATTCCGTCCGCGCCCATTCCGGTATCGTCGATTGTTCGCAAGTCGGAGATAGGCTATACGAGTGTGATGCTGGAGTGGGATGAGGCCCGGGATGATGCGACGGCTCAGTCGGATCTTGTCTATCGAGTCTACCAATCTCAACGTCCGGATATCGCGATGGTGGCTCTGACGGAGAGAAATGGGCGGCTTGTGGCTGAGGTGAGGGGGAAGGGCGGCGTGATGATCGAGAACCTGCGTCATTCTTGCTCTTACTATCTGAACGTGGTGGTGGCGGACGCGGCGGAGGACAAGACGGCCTATGGGATGATTTCGCTCATGACACCGACGAGTCTGGACAACACTCCTCCGGTCGTGAGTGGGAGTCCCGAGTTGCTGAGCGCCAACACGGACTCGCTGACGGTGAAGTGGAATGCGGCCGTGGACGAAAAGACGCGGGAGAAAGGGATTGTCTATCGGGTTTACGTCGATCCCGCTCGGCCTGAGGGGAAGATGGAACCGGACATGATTCTGAGGGGCGAGACGGAGGGGACGATCGGGGGGCTGAAATCGTCCACGGACTATCGGATTCTCGTGACGGCTACGGACGCCAGCGGGAATGCTTCTGCCTACGGGAATCTGGAGGCGAGGACGGATCTGGATCTTTCTCCCGCGATCGTTCATCTGTCTTTTGACGACCCGGAAGATGCGGTGTGCGACGAGGCAGGGGCGCATGTGGTTCTGCGGCAAGGGGGCGAGCGGGTGAAGGATGCGGAGCGTGGGTGGGTGTTCGAGCTAAACGGGAAGGACGACTATCTAAGCATCCGAGATCTGGACGTGAAGCCAGAGGGCGCCACGATCATGGCCTGGATCAAATCGGATGGGGCGCAGACTTCCTACACGGGGATCGTGTTCAATCGGCAGCGGGTGGTTGGTCTGACGTATGGCATGGATCAGGATCTGATCTATCGGTGGCCGGGAGGCGCCAATTGGGACTGGCCTTCCGGTCTTCAGATCCCGGAAGGAGTGTGGTCGCTGGTGGCGATGACGATCGAGCCGGAGAGGGGCGTCGTCTATCTGATGCAGGATGGCAAGTGGGGGGAGGCGGTTTTCGAGCCGGCCCTGCACGAGCCTCAGAAGATCTCTTACCTGGACGTGGGCCGGGACGAATTCGAGACTGCGGAGAGCGGGCCTCGCTATCTGAAGGGACGCCTGGACGATGTTCGAATCTATGATCGCGCCCTTACGCGCGAGGAGTTGTCGGCCATTTTGAGATAGAAAGCAGACGAATCATGAAGAAGCAGAAGATTGGGATCTGCGGCGTAGGAACTTTTTCTCGGTGTTTTGTGCCGCTTTTTCAGGCGCATCCTCTGACGCAGGAGGTGGTGCTGGCGGACCTGGTCCCGGAGCGTTTGAAGGAAGCGGCCGATGCCTTTGGTGTGAAGCGGACGTGCGGTTCGATGGATGAGCTGATGGAGACGGACGTGGATGCCGTGGCGATTTTCGTTCAGCGCCATCTGCATGGTCCGTTAACCATCCAGGCCCTGGAAGCCGGCAAGAATGTCTATTGCGCGGTCCCGATGGCATCGAACCTGGAAGAGATCCGTCGAATACTGGAACTGGTGGAGGAGAAGCGGCTCATCTATATGAACGGTGAGACGAGTTACTACTATCCTTCGGCGCTCTACTGTCGAGACCGGTTTCGGAAGGGTGATTTCGGGGACTTCGTTTTTGGAGAAGGGGCCTATTACCATGACATGAGCCATGGGTTCTATCGAGCTTTCCAGCATTCGGGTGGCGCGAACTGGAAACGGGTGGCGGGTTTTCCCCCGATGTACTATCCGACGCACTCGACGAGCCTGGTTCTGTCGGTGACGGGGGCGCGGGCGACTCATGTTTCGTGTCTGGGAGTTCGGGACCATGCGGATGATCATGTTTTCGAGGTGGGGGCGAACGAGTGGGACAATGTGTTCAGCAATGAGACAGCGCTGATGCGGACCTCGGACGGTGGGATGATGCGGATCAACGAGTTCCGGCGCGTGGGGTGGTGGAGTCAGATCAGCGGCAATCCGATGAGCCTTTACGGGACCAAGGGGTCCTTTGAGGAGACGGCGTTCGGGCAATGCTGGACGGGTCTGGAGAAAGAGGAGTTGAAGGATGTGACGGGAGACCTGCGTTGCGCGCGTCACGTGAGCGCCAAGCAGGCAGATGAGAATCTGCATGAGGTTCTCCAGCGGGATTTCCACAGCGACTATTCGAAGTCGCACCCGACGCAGCGGCTCCCGGAGGTATTCATCGGGATGCAAAACGGGCACATGGGTTCCCATCAGTTCCTGGTGGACGATTTTGTGAAATCGCTGGGGACGAAGAAGTTGCCGCTGGTGAACGCGTGGGAGGCGGCGAAGTATTGTGTGCCAGGTCTCATCGCGCATGAATCGGCCTTGCGAAACGGGGAGCAGATGGAAATTCCGGATACGGGTCACCCGCCCTCGGACTGGGATCTTTTGGATCCCAACGAGAGTGTGTAATTTCGATTCAGACAGAGGAAGATCATGAGATGTCGAAACCGGGCTTTGTGTGCGATCGCGGCCATTTTTCTCTGGGGTGGATGGGTTCTGTGCGTCCAACCGGCCCTTGGGGATTCCGTTTCGTGCAGAGTGGTGAGTTTTCATGACGAACCCGTGTGGGCCGACGCGCTTGAGCTGGATGTGAATCTGCTTGCGCAGGCGTACGGGTTTCGCGACGGCGGGGCGATTCGGGCGGTGAACAAATGGGGCCAGGAGATCCCGCTGCTGCCGGTAGGTGACGGGCTAAAGGCGATGCGGTTGTATCTGGAACTCAAGCCGCTCGAACGGCTGGATTTTGAGTTGCGGCCCGCCGATTCCTGGATGCCGACGGACCGGATGGTCCGGGCAAATTGGGATGGGGAGAAGGGAGAGTGTGAGATTTCGAACGGCGTGGTCCGGGTCGTTTACGGCGCTGGGGGATTCGATGTTCTCTATGACGATCCGTGGGGGCGTGGAGGCGAGGCGCGAGAACTTCTGAACGGGGTTCATTACGCGGGGTGGCTGGACGATCAGGATCGCGGGAGCGTGGAGAAACCTGAAGAGTTGGGGCTGACGCGTGTGGACACACGGTCGGCGAGGATCGTGGAGGGGCGTGCGGATTCGGAGGGGGATCGGCCGGTTCTCCGCCTCGTTCGTTCTTTTCCGGGCAAGGGTGAGCAGGTGCGTTTGATCGAAACTCTGAGCCTGGAGCCGGGGCGGCCGATCGTTCGATACGAACTGGAGTTTTTCAACGACGGATCGGCGCCGGTGTATATCGCCTGGGCAGACGGGTCGATTCAGGGAAAGTTTTCCGACGCGAAGGAGTTTCTGAAGGAGCCTTATCGCGGAGGAAGGCTGCATGATCTTTCCGAAGGGGCCGTGGCCGTAGCGGCGAAGTGGCTGCATGTTCCGCCCCAGCGGACGTGGAGCGCCGCTTGGAGCGGGACCGGGTCAGGGCTGGGCTTTACGACACTTGAGCCTTTAATTCAGGAGCACTATCACAACAAGACGTGGTGGCGCTTCGACGGTAACGGTTTCGGTCTGGCGCAGGTCGGTACCCGCTCGGGGTTCTCCGATAAACGCGCGGGCTATCCTCCCATCCGGATTGATCCTGGCGAATCGGAGGAGATGGGAGCGTATCTGTTGGCGACGCTGCCGAAAACGGATGTGTATCGTCAGACGGGGCTTTTCTTCAATGCCCTGGACTCAAGACAGGAGGCGCGATTCGAGAAGCCCTATGCTCTTTTCTTTGGGCGACATCCATTGGTCGGGGCGAAGGTGGAGTCTTTTCGCGAGGACTTTTCTTCGACCGAGCGCTGGAGCCCGGAACGCGGTCAGATGATTCCGTCCGACAAGGGGATTCGGCTGGTGGCGGTGACGGGACAGGCTCATTTCCGGACGGCCCTGGAGATCGACTTCAGCAAGCGTTACTTGTTGCGTGCGGAGGTGGCGGGGGTGGACCTGGGGGCTTTGCAGGTGATCGCTCGACCGCTTTCGAGCGGGAAGATGCCGGTGGTTCTCGTGGAAGCGAACGAGGCGGGGACCTATGTGGTGGATATTTCGAGAGAGATGGCGGTGAAGGACACGGCTTCCTTTTCGCTGGATCTTTTCGTGAAGGGGCATTCGGGGGGTAGCGTGACGCTGACCAATCTGTCGATCGAGCCGGCTCCGCCCGAAGCGCCGCAGTTAATCGCTCCGGCGGCGGATTTCGAGTTGACGGACGTGGCCGCCTCTTTCAACTGGCTGGCGCTCGAATTCGTGAAGGAGTACGAACTTCAGATTTCGCGAGACGACGGATTCACGAGCCCGACGGCGCATCGGGTGACGGCGACGATGGAGGAGGTGATGTTTCGTCCGGATGATCTTCCGGCGTCGGGGGAGTGGTTCTGGAGGGTGCGGGGGGTCGGCGCGGATGGCCAGTCGGGTGAGTGGAGCGAGGCGCGGCGGGTGGTGGTGAATGACGATCACTCGCGGCGGCCGGTCGTGCGGAAAATCAGTCCGGCGCGGCCCTTGTTCACGCTGGAGGCGTATCATGCCTATGAATTGGGGGCGTTTGCGGAGAGTGTCCCGGAGGATGTGCGGCCCTATACGGCGATCGTGACGCGTAACCGTTACAAGTTTTCGCGACGGAGCCTGATGGAGCATGTTCAGCCGGTGTTGAGCCAGGAGAACTCCTGGATGCTGCGAACGCATGGTCCGGGCAAGGCAGATGAGTGGAGTTCGCTGGCCGAGGTGGAGTGGGTGTTTCAGAACTGCCCGCAGGTGATCGGGATCAGCGCACCGGAGAATCTGTGGGGATTCTTTTATCGGCCGGAGTACAAGCCTTACGTGACGCGGTTGATCATGCTGTGCGCGAAGTATGGGCGTCTCTATGTGTGGGGAGACGGGAACGGGACCACTTTCAAATGGCAGCAGGTGGCATCCGATCCCTATTGGGCGCCGTTCCTGCGGGCGTACTCCGAGTACATCACGCTGGCGCAGAAGAACAACGTGAACAAGACGATGCACACAAGCCAGGGAGCCTTGCTGGGGATGTGGTTGAGTGGCATGGCGTCGAGCCTGGGTTCGTGGTGCGAAGTGTGGTACTGGAACGACGCCGGTTTTGCGAAGCTCGGGGAGTTCGTCGGGGCGAAATCGGGACCGATCGCGCTGTTCCCACGGATTTTCTACAACATCTCGTTCATGCACGGTCTGGCGCAGGGGGCCACTGTCTTCTGCGTGGACGGGCAGAGCACGACGGGCGATTCGAGCGCGGCGATCTGGAACAACAAGGGGGAGACGACCGAGACGTTCAACCGCTATGTCGTGCCGTTCATGCGAGGCGCGATCGGCCATCGGGTCGTGCCGTCGAAGGAGTCGGTTCTGGAGCGGATCGAGCTGGCGGTACGTCAGCCCGAGCGTTTTGAAAACATTCCACACAAGGGCGAGTATGGAATATACCGGCGGCTTTACGAGGCGACCTATGGATTCAGGGAGCATGGCGAGGTGTATGAGTATATTCCGAATACGGCGCGGTATTACTTCATTCCGCTTTTGCCCTATGGAGTGGACGGGCTGGGCAAGGGGATCGAAACGGTGGATCTCGGGGAGTTGACGAGCGTGGAGAAGGTCAGGTCGGTTTTCGATCCGGCTTATGAGAAGTCCTATGAGGGGGATGCTTTCGTGAATGTGGTGGGGGACAGCATCTTGGT
>JABMPG010000367.1 GCA_013203855.1 bacterium | reverse complement strand
GTGGCGCACTGCCGAGGGCCAAAACCCCAAGGATACAAGCTGTCGTATCAACATCACTTAAGGGGATACCCCATTTCCGATATTCTTCAGCGTGAGGAGAGGAACATAGAGGTCAAGGCCGATCTTCTCGCGTCTGTCCGCGCCGTCTGGCGTATCGTCACGGGTAAATAGACGCCGGACTCACGGCTTCCTCTCTACCAGATTGCGATCCAGAATCACCCCCTGTTCCCTCAGATTTTCCTGAAGGGTCTCGATCGGCAGTTTCCTCACGTCTTGCTTTTCCTGAACCGCGAGATGGGCGGCCATCCCGGCGGCTTGCCCGGTTACGACGCAGGCGGGAATCGCTCTCAAGACATCCCAGGCGCGACCTTTTGTGGAAATGCACCGGCCCGCTGCGACTAAGTTCTCTGTATGGACGGCGGCCAGAGCCCGGAAGGGGATGGCGTACACGGGGCCCGGTTTCCGCCAGTCTCCGCTCAGGCCGATCGTATCGTCGAACCACTTTCCCTGATCCGCCTCGGACAGGACCACTTCTCCGTCGAGCCGGCGCGTCATCCGGAAGTTGGCCACGGTGGGCAGGGAGATGGCAAAAGCCTTGCCGCCAAGGGCTTCGGCTCGGGCTTTCTCCAGATCGTGGCGGATCAACTCGCGGCTGTCGATCAGGTGCCGAGTCACATCGCCGGGGCGGGTGGCGTCGTAGGCGTGCTTCTGGTCGGGCATGAGGGTCCCATCGTCGGTGAAGGTCTCGCTGAGTTTGTGGAGAACCAGACGGCTTTCATTCCAGGCGTAATACCAGCTAGCCGCTACGTTCGTATCGAGGGAGGCGAACGGCTCGCCTGCGTGGAAACAGACGTCTCCATCCCCGGTCGCGTCCACGACTGCGCCGCAGGCGATGGCGTGCCGTCCGCTCTTGGACTCGACGAAGATCGCCCGGATGCTCTCTCTCTCTCGGGCCACTCCGCAGAAGAGGGTGTCGTAGAGGATATCCACTCCGGCGTTGATCAATGCTTTCTCCATTTCGAGGAGGAAACTGCACGGGTTGAAGGTGACGCAAAGCCTCTTGTTCTGGCGCTCCTGTGGTTTCCCCTCCGGTTCCCAGCAGGCCGGCACTTTCTCCCATTGGTCTCGGACCGAAAGCCGCAGCAATTCCTCGCCCAGCCCCCCGATGACCTGGCGTCCTTTCCCGTCGCAGAGGGGCAGATACACGGCGACATTTCCCAACGTGGCCAGCCCGCCGGGAGCGGCTGTCTTTTCGATGAGGCAGACGCGTGACCCGCGACGAGCCGCCGCCAAAGCCGCCGCGACGCCCGCTATTCCGCCTCCGACAACCAGAACTTCGCAAGTCTTGAGAACCGGGATGCTGCGCTGAGCCTCGATGATGTTCGCCATTGGTTTCCCCGATCTCTATGGAGTTATTTCCCGCGTTTGACCTCAGCCGTCTGCATCCGCGCGCGTCCGCACTTCGGGCAGATCCACTTGCGTTTCTTGTGAAAGGATCGCTTCTCCTCTTTCATTTTCACCCGGCAGATCTTGCAGTGCATCGCTCAACTCTCCCGTCGGAAAAACCGCCGGAGTTCGTCCAGCAGTTCATCGGCCCGGAGACGATGGGTTGTTCGGCTCGGGAGGGAATTGAGAAAGACCTGGCCGTAGGGTTTCGTTGCGATCCGCCGATCGAGAACGAGGACGGCTCCTTTGTCTTCCCGTGTGCGGATCAAGCGGCCGAAGCCTTGTTTGAAACGGATCACCGCCTGGGGGACCGAGTAGTTTTGAAACGAGTCAATCCCTTTTTCCTCGAGCCGTTCGACGCGCGCTTGCACGAGGGGATCGGTGGGGACGCGAAAGGGGAGTTTGACGAGGATGAGGAGGCGCAGGGCGTCTCCGGGGACATCGACGCCTTCCCAGAAGCTGGATGTGGCGAAGAGGATGGAGGAGTGATCGTTTTTGAAGCGTTGCAGGAGTGCCTGTCGGTTTTCGGCGCCTTGTTTGAGGCAGGAAAAGCCCATGGATTCGAGGAGCGGGGCGAGTTGCCTGTGAAAGCGATCCAACTGGCTGTAGGAGGTGAAGAGGATGAAGGCTCCTCCGCGGCTGATCTGGAGGGCTGGAAGGAGGAAGTTTGTGGCCGCTTCGGGAAAACCGGGCGCGCGCGGCTCGGGCAGGTCCATGGGCACCCCGACGAAAGCCTGTTTTTCATAGTCGAAGGGGGTTTCCAGATACTGCGTCTCGATCCGCTCGCGTGTGTCCGCTTGTCCGTGTTCGGCGTCGAGTCCGACCTGTCCGAGGAAGAAATCGAATCGGCCATTGACGGTGAGGGTGGCGGAAGTCATCACGACGGAGGGGGTGCGGGCGTATACGGCGCTGTTCAAGTCGTCCTGGATCTCGAGCGGGAGGGAGAAGAGACGTACC
>JABMPG010000366.1 GCA_013203855.1 bacterium | reverse complement strand
CGGGACATTGCTTTCTCTTTTCTGGCTTGTTCTGGCGCTGGGGGTGATCCGGTGGACGGCGGGGGCCGCAGGGGCGACGCTTTCGGAGTACGGGCCGCGCTACGCCTGGATGGGCGAGACGATGGGGGATCGGGTCCACACCGTTGTGACCACCCCGCGAGCCATCTGGCTGCCTTTGTGGAACGTGGTTTGGATTGTTCTCCCCGCAGCGTTGTTCCTGTCCGTGCTCTCGCCAGTGTGGTTGCTGCTGCTCTTGCCGGCGGCGTATCTGATGGGCTGGTCGCAGTTCGAGCCGATGCACCGTCTCTACTACTACTATAGCTACCCCTTCATTCCGTTTCTTTATTGGGGCGCGGCGGCGGGATTGGCCCGGCTGGAGGGTTGGCTGGGACGGTTCCGGTGGCGCCAGGCGGTGGTGGGGGGCGTGTTGCTCTTGGCGGCGGGGGTGATGCTGGCTCTTCCGACACGGATGGAGGGGCGGTATCGTGTGCCGGTGAAGTTCACGGAGCGCCAGGTGTGGATTCGGGAGATGCTGCGGGAGGCGGTGCCTCCGGAGGCGTCAGTGGTGGCCCAGTTCGACCTTTTGTGCCAGATGCCGTTGCGGCGGGACATCTATCCGCTCAAGGCGGAGAACCTGTCCCGGGCGGAGTATTGGGTGCTGGACAGGCAGGGCTTTCTGGGCGACGTGAACGGCCGGGAGTATGGGGGCATTCTACAGCAGGGAGCGGACTTGGTGCGTGAGGGCCGCGCGAGGGTGGTGGTGGACCGGGATGGGTTAGTGATTCTGCAAACGGAGCGCAGATAGGGGAGCAAGGGCAAAGGAATAGCGGAATCAATGGTCCGAGTAAGAAGGGCTCCTCAAAACGGGGCTGGAGTTGCGGAGGCAGAGGGGGAGAGTTAGAATAGGGGGGGAGATTCTGCATCATGGCTTTGGGCGCTATATTCGTCATTTCTCCGATTCTGGGCTGGTCGTGGCCGGCTTTGCTGCCGTTGATGCTAGCGGTAGCGTCTGGCTATGGTTACAAACGGCTGACGACGACGGACGAGTCGGGGTGGCTGCAGGGGCGGCTGACGGCGCAACTGGAGAATCTGCGGCGGGTGAGCGTGCCGGTGAATGAAACAGTCGAGGACGCGGTGGCCGATGAGATCGGTCGGGACGAGCGGCTGGTTTTCGAGCGGGGGGAGACGCGGCTGGTTTTCCGCAAAGACGAGCGGGGGAAGTTCTTCATAGACATTCTCGGGCCGAAGGAACTGTCCGCGCTGGAACTGCGGCGCGAAGCCGAGCAGATCGTGGGCGAACTGGTCCAGCAGTTTGTGTATAATCGCGTGGCGCGGGACCTCGAGGAACGGGGGCTCAATATCGTCGAAGAGCGCGTGGAAGAAGAGACGGGCGATATCGTGATCGAAACGCGCCGGTCGAGGTGAATCACGCACTCGATCCGTCGGCCGGACAGAAAGTTTGACGAACCCGCATGAGCCGTTTTTCGAAACTCGAGACCGAAACCCCTGAACAGCCCCGTCCGGTTGAGAAGCCCGTCGTCGAGCGAGAGGCCTCCGGGATCGAGGCTCTGACGCCGGAGGAGAGCGTGCGGCGGGGAGACGAGCTGTTCTATCTCGGGGAATTCCCCAAGGCACTGCGTCACTATTCGCGCGCGCTACAGGAGCATTCGACGGAGGTCCGGCCCTGGGCGGGGCAGATTCTGTGCTTGCTGCTTCAGGACCAGGTGCGCGAGGCGACGGCGTGGGCGAAGCGGGCGGTGGAGACCTTTCCGGACATTCCGACGGTCGTGGCCCTGCAGGGGCTGGCGTTCGCCCGGCAGGGCATGCACAAGCGCGGGCTAGGCACGTCGGACTATGCCATGTCGCTGAAGAACGCCGACGCCCTGGCCTGGGTCGCGCGGGGGTGGATTCTGCTCGAGGCGGACAATCGGAACTGGCAATCGTGCTTTGACAAGGCGCAGGAGCAAGCGCATGGGGCGGACTGGCGGCTGGAGATTCTGATGGGCTTCGTTCTCGAAAGCTACCGCAAATGGGTCCATGCGGTGTCTCACTATGAGAAAGCCGCCGGGCACCAGACTTCGAACTACTACCTCTGGCACCGGCTCGGGCATTGCTACGGCAAACTGGGCGTGCGGGGCAAGGCGATTGAGGCGCAGCGTCATGCCTTGGAGTTGAAACCGGCCTATCAACCGGCGGAGAAGGAATTGCGCCGGTATGGGGGATTGCCGATCGGGGGCTTTTTCGCCCGGATCGGCCGACTTTTCGGTCGCGGCCGCTGAGCCGCATAGAGGAGGAGTCCGGATGAAACTGTGGAAGATTCGGGTCTTTTTTCACCAGTCGTTGAGCAAAGTGATCGGCTTGGCGCTGATCGTCGGCATCATCGTGGGACTGTATCTCTTGCGAGGGCCCATTCAATTCATCTGGAACAGCATGGTGGCGGCGATGAATCCGTAAGGGAGAGGTGAAGGGACTGCCCGGAAACCTGGATGGGGGCACTGTGCCACAAACTCCCGTTGAGAGGAAAACCTAAGCCAATTCAACGAAACAGGAGAGAGAGATGCATCCTTTGCTTGAGAAGTTTCGGTCGAAGATCGAAGCGGGACAGGCGGTGATCGGGCCGTTCATGAAGACGGGCGACCCCGCTTTTGTCGAAGTGGCGGGCCGTGCCGGCTTCGATTTCGCCATTCTGGACATGGAGCACGGCCCGACTTCGCTCCAGAACCTCCAGAACCTGATCCGGGCGGCCGAGGTGGGGTGCGTGCTGCCGGTGGTGCGGGTTCCCGAGGCGCGGGAAATCCATATCGGCCAAGTGCTCGACGTGGGGGCGCTGGGGGTGCAAGTCCCGCAGATTCAGTCGGCTCAGGAGGCGGAAGAGGTAATCCGGGCGGCGCGTTTTCACCCAAAGGGATTCCGGGGAGTCTGCCGTTTCGTGCGAGCGGCGGGGTATTCCGCCACGGACCGTTTCGAGTACTTCAAGTCGGCGGACGACAATCTGGTGATCCTCCAACTTGAGGGACGCGAGGCAATCGAGAACCTCGATGCGATCCTCGAGGTCGAGGGCGCGGACATTCTCTTCATCGGGCCGTACGATCTTTCCCAGTCACTGGGCGTGCCGGGACAGGTGACCCATCCCAAGGTGGTGGGCGAAATGCAGAAGATCGTGGAGCGTGCCAAGGCGAAACAGCGGGTGATCGGAACGTTCACCGACACGCCCGAGACGGCGAAGATGTGGAAGGACGCCGGGGTCCAGTACGTTTCGTACTCGGTGGACGTGGGAATCTTCCTGGAGGCCTGCCGAGGGATCATCAGCGGGTTTTCGGTGTGACTCGTAAGTCTCCTGTGCACAACAATCCAGGCTCGTTAACGCCCTCTTCCCGCAACAGAAGCGTGGGCGGATCGGGGATCTCTCAGAGCACCTTTTCCCGGTGGCTTCGGAATACCGTTTTTGCTTGCGCAGGGATCACGGCTTGTGTATTTTCTGTAGGCGATGCGGCTGCGACCGTCACCTATGGAGCCGGGGAAAGCAAAATGCAAGCTTCTTTTCCTATGCAGATTGCAGGGCCTCCGAAGAAGTTGTGCCTCGACATGTCGCTCCGAATGACACTTCATGATAATGACTGCCTCCAGATCTATCCGTTGGTTCCTGCGCTCGAACTACTCCCCGGTTCCTGAGTTTTCTCTCGTTCGGCATTCGGCTTTGACTTTGCTGCTGGTTTGGTGGCGGAAAAAGGTTTCAAACGGCTCGGGGAGCCGCTTGGCCCAGACTTGCTTAAGGATTTCGCGCTTATGAAAGAAAAATGGGGTGTAGTGCCCGGTTTCACCCTCCGGTCCGTCACGATCGGCGTCTTTCTGATGCTGGTGACGGCGACCTTTGTCATGTTTGCCGAGATCGTGGGCAGCCCGGCCAGCACGACGACGGATCTGGTGCTCCCCTCCTTGGCCGGGACGGCCCTGCCTCTGCCCGCGATGATGATTCTCGTCCCTTTTCTGCTGCTGGTGGCCGGAGTTTTTGCGGCGATGAGGTTCCGGCTCCTGACCAAGGCCGAGATGGTGTGCGTTCTTTTCATGATGCTTTTGTCCGCGCCGATCATGTCGGCGGGCTTCTGGCGGCTCATGCTCACGGCGACGGCCACTATCCCCCGGACCGGCGATTTCGAAAAACTCGACGCCTTCAGCGACAACCTCTGGCCCCACGGACCGAATTTGCTCGAAGAGGCACTCGTCAACGCCGAGGGTACGCGGATTTCAGGAAATGTTTCGTGGCAGGAACTGAAGAGCGACTCCGGCGAAATGCTCGAAGCACCGGTAGTGCAGAACCGGGACCCGCGCGAGGTTTCCTCCCTCCGAATCCGGGTTCCTCTACGCGAGAATGGCAGTCCCTGGCTGAAGCAGGCCGAGCCTCATATGCTCAATGTGCTGGCGCGAGCTCAAGACATGGGACCCACGGCAAAGTATTTCATCCGGATCTACTACGACAACAGCCAGGTTTTCGCCGACGAGCCGGTGACGGCGAATTCTCTGGCCTCTCGGAACTATCTGCACCCCCAGGGCTTCGTCCGGATCGGCACCTACGGATTGCAGATTCCGACCACTGTTCGGGATTACGTGGATCTGGAGTTCGGCCTGAGCGGGGTTGGACGGGTGGAGTTTCTGGACCCGCAACTGATGAATGTTTCCACGCTGGAGAGTGCTTACCGGGGCCGGCGGGTGGTGACGCAGGCGGTCTATGACAGTCTGCCGGAAGCGGAGCGATTTGGCCTGGTGGTCAAGCCGGGGAACATGCTGAGCCTGGAAGGGCTGAAGTATCTGCTGAAAGGGTATATTCCAGTCCGGGACTGGGCGGGGCCTGTGGGGATCTGGGCGGCCTTCATCGTGCTGCTGTTGACGGCCACCTTCGCGACGGCTTCGATCATGCGCCGCCAGTGGATTCAGAGCGAGCGCTATCCCCTGCCGATGGCGCAGATTCCCAACCTGATCCTAGGCGTGGATTCGCCTGGCGACAGCCCGAGTCTCCCGCCGGTCTGGAGAAACCGGGCCATGTGGATCGGGTTTGGGGTGGCGTTGTTCTGGGTTCTCATGAAGGGGTGGAGTTCGTTCAATCCCGATGTGCCGAACATGAACCTGTCTGTCGCCCTCAAGCCGTACTTCAACGATCCGAGTTGGGGGAAGATGTGGGAAGTGACCTTCTCGGTGAGCGCGATTTTTCTGGCCCTAGCACTGTTTATGGAATTGAACGTCCTGATGAGCCTGGTGGTGGGCTTTTTCATCTATCGCGCCCAGTTCTGGTTCGGTGAGGCGAACGGGCTGGCCGTGGACACCACTTACCCCTATCGCGAACACCAGCAGATGTTCGCCTACATCATGTACGCCCTGCTGATCCTGATTTTCACGCGCAAGTACCTGTGGCGGGTGGCCATACACGCCATCAAGGGGGACACACCCGCCGGGGAGGCGATCTCCTATCGGGCGGCTTTTCTCGCGCTGATCGGGAGTTTCGCTGCGATCTGTTTCTGGGCCCTGTGGGCCGGCCTGCCCACGATTCCCATCCTGGTGCTGTTCCTGATACTGGTGTCGATCGGTTTCGTCGCGGCGAAGCTACGGGCCGAGTGCGGGGCCCCCTACGCTTACTATTACCCGATGACGGCCATGGTGATCGTGCCTCTGCTGGGCGGCATGGCCTTTTTCCAGCCCAAGGGAGTGGTCTTCCTGGTTCTGGTCTCCCTACTGATCGTCCAACGGTTGTTCTTCCTGGTGCCGGGCCTTCAGATCGAGTTCATCGAGTTCGGGCATCGGCTCCGCATCAAGTCGAGCCACATCGTTCTGGCCTGCCTTCTCGGCGTTCTGGGCGGCATTTTCATCGGCGGATGGGCCTATCTGTCCAACTGCCATTCAGTGGGCGCCGAAAACTTCGAGAGCAAGGACATGACCTACGACATTCGCAACAAGTTCCCTGAATACAACAAGGCACTTTCCCGGGCGACCCGGGAATACGTGACGGGCGAGGGCGAGGCGGAGGCTGGCGGCGGGAATCGCCAGATCTATGCCGGGGTCTATGCCGCGGGCGGGACTTTGATCACGGCGGTTCTGCGGCAGATGTTCGCCGGGTTCTGGTTCCACCCGGCCGGGTTTATCTTCGGGCCGACGGATTTTCTGGGCAGCGTGTGGGGAAGTCTCTTGGCGGCATGGTTCATCCGAATGCTGGTATTGCGGATGGGCGGGGCGGTGACAGTCCGCAATAGGCTTTTGCCTTTCGCGGTGGGCGTTTTCCTGGGAGGAATCCTGGGGCAGATCATCTTTGCGCTCATAAACGTCTATCTGTTCTTCTTCTTTCCGGGCGCCATTCGTTTCGGAGGAATCTTGTGAGCCCAGGCCGCAGCGAATTCCCGAGCCGTTCCCCGCTGATATCGGTCGCCGTGGCCGGAACCAGCTTGGTGTTGCTGCTGGGGTTTGCCTTTTTCTATCTGAGGGTTTTCTCGCCCGATCCCCGAATTGAGCCGGTGATCCCAGATGAGAGTTACCCGTCAGAGGCGATG
>JABMPG010000365.1 GCA_013203855.1 bacterium | reverse complement strand
GCGATGGGCCTGGCGTTTTCAAGGGTTCGATTCCAGATGGCGACGAGGTCGACTCCGAGGCAGGCGAGGCCTTTCAGGATCGGGCCGAACATATAGCCCGACCGGTTGGAGGCGCCGACCAGGCAGACGCGGATCTTTCGTTTCTCGGGCATTTCGTTCCCTTTTATTCTCAAACTGTCTGCCGGCTTCCCTCTTCGCGGGCGGTATTCAGGAAGGCCTCAATGTTTTCCAGGGGCACTTCGGGCTCCAGGACATGGGTGGGCGACAGGATGAGCGCGCCATCGTAGCCGAGGGTTTCGATGCGGCGCTTGACCACCTCGCGCACGACGTCGGGCGTTCCAAAGGGCATCGTCGTCTGCGTGCCGATCGTACCGTCTAGGACCAGTTTATCGCCGTAGAGGCGCTTCACCATCTCCGGGTCGAGGCATTCGGGCTGCACCGGATTGAGGATAGTCACGCCGATCTCGATCAGTTCTGGAATGATCTCGCTGATGTCGCCGTCGCTGTGGTACCAGATCTGAATGTCGGGTTTGATGCGGCGGGCCTCGGCATAGATTTCGGCCCAGCGGGGTTTCTGAAATCGCCTCCACTGCTCGATCGAAAACATCATGCCGCGCTGGGTCGCCACGTCGTCGCCGGTGTGAATCCAGTCCGCCCCGGCCGCCGCGCAGGCCCGGGCCTTGATAAGGTTGATTTCCTTGAGCTTATCGAGTATAAACTCGCACCATTCGGGCTGGACCGCCATGTCCATCAGGAATTCTTCCATGCCTCGAATCGCCCAGGCCGTCTCGAAAATGTGACCGACGTGACCGACCACGACCCGACCCTCGCGGTGCGCAGTATCGGCGATTTCGGCGAACCGGGTCGTGTCGGCCCGGCTGTAGTCGGGGAAAGGGAAGGCCTCAAGGTCTTCGAAGCGCTGGGCGTTTCGGAGCGGGCTGACCGTGTGCGTGAAGTGATGGAATCCGGCAGGGGTGCGCAGGACGCCGAAGCCATCGATAGTCGAACCCTCGGGCTGCTCGACGCCCTCGTAATAGCCGCTAAGATCGGGCTTGGGCACGTCTGCGGGAGGCGTCAAAACCAGCCCGGCCTTGTCCATCATGCCGGTCTTGTGTATCAGGTCGCGCTCATTTCTCACGTCGAAATGCTTGAGAACCCGCTGTTTCAGGTCCTGGGTGAAGGAGGTGTAATAGAGGATGCCATCATGGGGCTCATGCGCACAGGTGGCTTTGAAGCGTTCGAGGTCGTTCATTGTCATTTTTCTGGTCTTTTCAAAGAGAGTAACATCTCACTGCATCTCCAGTGAGAAGGTGTCGTTCGATTTTTTCAGCCACTTCGCGAGATCCTTCTCCAGGCTGGTGGCGATGGGATCGTCTCCGGACTGCTCTAGTTTCAGCGGCCGCATCTGGTAGGGATCGGTCTCGTTATCGTAGAGGAGCCGGTCGGCTGTTCCGTCGTCCGTCCGTTTCACAATGTAGGTGTACCGTCGGGACCGGACGCCTCGGTAGCCGGTCTGTCGCCAGTCCACGCCGGCCTTTGCCTTTTCGACGGCATTGAGGACGTAACGGGTGGGCTGCTGGCCGACGGCTTTCAGGAGGGGCGGAGTCGAAATGCTCATCAGGAAAACTGTTTGGGGCTCTTCGCCTTCCGCGCCGAGAATCCGGCCGGAGCGGTCCGTGCCCTCGACGGAGGCGGGAATCGGCAAGCTCATCAGGCCGAGAAGGGTCGGCATGAAGTCGTAACAGCCGAAGAGGAGGTCGTTCTGTCCAGGCTCGATGCGTCCGGGCCATCGAATCAGAAAGGGAATTCCGACGGACTCCTCGAAGTAGACGCTCTTGCCGAACTGCCCGTGAGAGCCGAGCATCTCGCCATGATCGGAGGTGAAGACGACGATGGTATCATCGGAAAGGCCCTGTTCTTCGAGGGCTTCGAGGAGACGGCCGAAGTTGGCGTCGCAGGAGGAGACGGCGGCGTAATAGGCCCGTCGTTTCTGGTCGATGTCGTCGTTCTGCCGGGAGTTCTCCCGCCAGGGGAGGTCGCCCTCGCGGTACTGCTTCAGATATTTCTCGGGAGCGACATAGGGCGGATGGGGCGGGTTCCAGGAGAGAAAGAGGGCGAAGGGTTTCTTGGGTGCGCGCTGGCGGATCCGGTCGATAGCCACGTCGGTCTCGTGCTCGACGGACCAGTGATTGACTTCGATCTTTTCGGGCGCGTCGGTCCAGTAGTGGGGATGAAAGTGGTCGTCGAAGGTGTTGTAGGCGTACCAGAAATCGAAGCCATGGCGGCGGGGCCCGGGCGGGGTCCAGGCGTCCCACCCCTTCGCGCCGTCGGGCGGGTTCTGCATCCTGCTGGCCGAGGGCATTTCGAGATGCCATTTGCCGATGTAGTTGGTCTGATAGTCGTTCTGTTTCAGGACATCGCTGAAGCAGATTTCGTTCGCGTCGAGCTCGAGGTCGAGGCCGGATTGGCAGTTGGAGACCATGCCGGTCGATAGAGGGAACCGGCCGGTCATGAGCATGGCGCGGAAGGGGGTGCAGACGGGGCGGGCGCTGATGGCGTGGGGGAAGTGCTGGCCCTGGGCCGCGAAGCGGTCGAAGTTCGGCGTGCGAATGGGGTCTTCGCTGAGAAAACCGAGGGCCTGGCGGCGAAACTGGTCGGCCAGAACGAACAGCAGGTTGGGCCGCTGGGCCTGGGCGGCGGGAGAGAATCGCGGCAGGGCGAGCGCGGCCAGGGCGACGGAGGCTTCCCTGAGGAATTGACGTCTCTTGCGGGTGGACCGGTTCATCATGCGGAGCGGACTCCGGAAAGGATTCTTGTCAGATGATCGCGCCAGCCTCCGTTGAAGACCGGCTGACCGTCCAAGGTTTCCCATATTCCCATGCCGTCTCCAAAAACGCCAGATAGTTACGGATGAAGCGGTCCGGGGGATTCTCGTCAAAGGGTCCGGCCGAGGGCGAGAGGATGAAGGGATGCCCCCGGCATTCGTCGAGAAGGGCGCGCACGGCGTCGGCCATGCCCTCTTCCGAAAGCGACCGGAATTCGTCGTATTGGATATTGCCGATGAGGGTGATCCGGTCCTGGAGGACCTCGAAGGCCTCGGTCATGGTGCAATCGCCGATGGGCGGCGATTCGATGACGTGCAGACCGTCGGGGTTCATGGTGAGGAAATCGGGCAGGATCTGGTGAATCTGGCCGTGATAGTGCTGGATGACCTTGCAGCCGTGGCGATGAACCTGCTCGATGAGCTCGCGGGCGTAAGGGACGATCCACTTTTGAAAGGTCTGGCGCGAGACGAGAGGCGGGGAGGCGAGTTCGCTTCCGACGAGGAAATAAACGTCAGCCAGGTTCCGGTCCAGGCAGTAGTCGTACACGATCCGCTTCTGTTCCATCACGCGGTCGAAAAGATCCACGATCTGGTCGTGGTGTGTGATGGACCACATCGAGTATTCCTCAAGGTTGGCGGCGAAGTAGAGCCCCACGACTGGCTCGCCGAGTGACAGCATCATGGAGCCGTATTCCTCGGGGAACTCGGACTTCTCTTTCAGATAGGCCGGCAGCAGTCTGTCGAGGCTTGCCTCGATTCTCGCCTTGCTGGTCTCCACGGGCAGGGAGGTGTAGAAGTCGAGTTCGGCGTTGTCGTTCACCAGTCTCTTGACGCGGGTCTCGCCGCCCCGCGTCCGGTTTTCGGAGTAGATGCCCCGGCCCTTGTACTCGGTCCAGTTTCGCGTGATCCTCCAGCCGTCCTCGTCGAAATCCTCTTTGCGGTGCGTCACATCGGCGGTGAAGAGCGGCGGAGTGAGGGAACGTCGATTGAGCATGATCGCCCTTTGTTTGGACATCTCGAAAACGGGGCGATAGGCGGAGTGCGTCCGAACGTCGACGTAGCAGCCGAGATGATGGTAGGGGAAGAGGAGCCAGACCGGGACGTGATCGGTGGATTGCTGACTCAGAGCTGCGAAAAGGCGTTTGCGGGCGTTCATGCCGGGTCCTTTGACTCGGGGTTTGTGAAGAAAACAAAATCACATTTGGCCAGAAAACAGAAACACGGGAACACAGGGATCCCGGGCCGCGACCGCGGATCTGGAACAGAATAGAGTGAGGATCTGAGAAGGAGTCCTCATCCGCATTTGCTCCGCCGGTGTTAGGGACGTTTGGAGAGAACATCCCGCTCGTAATCCCAGACTTCGTCGAGCCAGTCCAGGCCCGCTGGGACGTTCTGAGATTGGCAGTAGTAGTCCCAGACGGCGCCGAACGGCAGGCCCTTCTGTTCCTCGAAAATGGCAAGTCGGCCCGTGAAGTTGCCAGCTTTCTCCATAGCCTGGGCCGTCTTTGTCGGTTCGAGAAGAGCGCACAGCAAAGCGCGGATCATGTTGCGCGTCCCGATCACCCACGCGGCCACGCGGTTGATGCTGGCGTCGAAATAGTCCAGGGCGAAGCGCACGCGGGCCAGGGCGTTGCCGCGCACGATCTCGTGGCAGAAGGCCCGGATGTCGTCGTTGTAGATCACCACGTGGT
>JABMPG010000364.1 GCA_013203855.1 bacterium | reverse complement strand
GTCCATCAGATTCAGCCGCCGGAAAACAACCATTTCCCGTAACGCGGGCCGGACCCGATACATCGCCCCCCGCGGCGTCTTTTCCTTCTCCAGGTACGAACGCCGCAGCTGCGGGGGCACGGGCGTGACCTTTTGCTCCTCGTAGACGCCCGTCTGGCCGATCTGGAGGACTTTGGTGGAAATATCCGTGGCCAGAATCCGCACGTCCCACAGCTCATTCCCCAGGATTTCGCGAAGGACCATAGCCAGAGTATAGGGTTCCTCGCCCGAAGAACAGCCCGCGCTCCAGATCCGCAGATGGCGCCCGTTCCGCCGCCCCTTCTCCAGGACTGGCGGCAGAACGACATCCCTCAGATAATCGAAATGGCCGGATTCTCGGAAGAAATCGGTTTTGTTCGTCGAGATCGCGTCGACCAGCCGCACGATCTCCTCGCCCGTAGCGTCCTCCGAAACCAGGCGGTAGTAGTCGTCGTAAGACTCCAGGCCCAGGTGCCTCAGACGCTTGATCAGGCGGGATCGGACCAGCTCCCGCTTCGCGTCCCCTAGGGAGATGCCCGCCGTTTCATAGACCAGGCGGCGGAACTTCTCATAGACCTTGACCGAGAGGTCCGAGTCAACGAGCTGCGGCATCAATCTGATCACTTTCCTTCTGCAGAATGACGTCGCTGTCGAGCAGCAGAACCAGGTGATCCTTCGCCTTGCCCAGGCCGTAGATGAAACCCGTGTCGCACTTGCTGCCCAGGCGCGTGTTCGGCTCGATCTGGTCGCTCGTCAGATCCACCACCTCCTGAACGCGGTCCACGATGAACCCGCACCAGGTCTCGCCCGATTCCACGATCACGATGCACGAAGTCCGGTCCGGCTCCACTTCGGTCATTCCGAATTTCACCCGAAGATCGATCACGGCGATCACCTGCCCGCGCAGGTTGATGACCCCTTTGAGATAGTGCTCGGTATCTGGCACCCGGGTGATCTCCTGCATGCCGATGAGTTCCCGGACCTTTAGAATCTGAATCCCGTAAGTCTCCCGGTCCAGTGTGAAAGTCAGATACTTTCCTGCGGTGGCGATTGCACTTTCGGCGATTTCAGCGATTTGCAGCATGGTCATTCTCCTGTCTTTCAGTTATTGAGCGCCATCTTCAAGAGACCGTCGACGTCCAGGATCAGCCCGACTCGGCCGTTGCCTAGAATCGTGGCTCCGGTTACTCCGCGGACCCTGTGGAACTGCTCCCCCAGGTTCTTGATCACGATCTGCTGCTGCCCGATCAACTCGTCCACCATCAGGCACGCGCCTCGTCCCCCGTTTTCGATAATCACCACAAGCGACCGGCACGGATCCTCTGTGTCGGGCTGGATGTTCCACTCCCGGTACAGCCGGATCAGGGGCAGAATCTTGCCCCGCACGTTGACCATCTCTCCGCGACCGGCCACCGTGGAAATATCCGTCTTGGTGGGTTGGAGCGACTCCTGAATAGAACCGGTGGGCAGAATGTATTGCTCCTCGCCCACCCGCACGAGCATCCCGTCGATGATCGCCAGAGTCAGGGGCAGCCGGATCGCGATCACCGTGCCGCGCCCCTTATGGGATTCAATCTCTACATGGCCCCGCAGTTTTTCGATATTCCGCCCTACCACGTCCATCCCTACTCCTCGGCCCGAAATTCGGTGATCTCCTTGGCCGTCGAGAAACCGGGCTGAAAAATCATGTCGTACACCTCTTTGTCCGGCGGCGACGCGCCAGCCGGCAGAAGCCCGTTCTCGATAGCCTTGGCCAGGATACGATCCCGGTCCAGCCCCCCGCCGTCGTCCGTCACCCGGATCACGATACGATCGCCCTGATAGAAAGCGTCCAGATGGACCTCGCCAGCTTCCGGTTTGCCCGCAGCAATCCGGTCCTCGGGCGTTTCGATCCCATGATCCACACAATTACGCAGCATGTGAACCAGCGGGTCGCCGATTTGCTCCACCACCGTCTTGTCCAGCTCGGTATCCTCGCCGCTGAGAACCAGGTTGACCTTTTTCCCCACCTTTTTGCTCGAATCGCGCACGAGCCGCGTCATCTTTTGGAAGGTCTGCCGGATCGGCGTCATCCGCAGCGACATGGAACGGTCCTGAAGTTCCTTCGTGATCTTATCGAGATGGGACAGGTTTTTCTCCCAGAGTTGAGAATGGTCGTTGCTGTCGGCCATCTGGGCGACCTGCGCCTCGATAATGACCAGCTCGCCCACCAGATTGATCAAATCGTCGATCTTCGCCGTGTCGACTTTCACCGTCCGAGCGGTCGCGCCCCCGGCGCCAGAGCCTCCGGCCTCCACTTGTTTTTGCAGGGCCTGCCGAACCTTGTCGGGACTGACTTTTCCCGCCCGGACAAGAATCTCCCCGATGGGAAGATCCTGCAGGGAAAGCGCCTCCTCCAGGTCGTCACGGGTGATCTCGCCCGCCTCCACCAGCAGATTTCCCAGGCGTGGCGGACCGGTCGTCTTGCGGTCGGCGTCCTCCTCGGCCCTGGCCGGGTTCTCGAGGACTTCCCGCATGTCCTTGCGCAACGGGCCGAAGACAACCGCTTCCAGGGCCGAAACGGACCGCGATGGCGAATCGATCGCCTTCTGCAAGTTCTCATTCATCTGCCGCAGAGCGTCCATCGACCGCAGGCACAGATCGATCACCCGCGACGTGCACGGCAATTCCCCCTTCCGGCAACGGTCCAGCAAAGTCTCGGTTTCATGGGCCAGATCGCTGAAGGCGCTCAGATGCAGCATGGCCGCATCGCCCTTGATCGAGTGGACCTCCCGGAAAAGGGCGTCGATCAGGTTCCGTTCCCCCGGTTCCTGCTCGAGTTTCAGAACCTGACCTTCCACGTTTTCCAGATGCTCCGCGCACTGAAGAACGAACCGCTTGTAGAACTCAATCTCTTCGTCGCCTCCCAGATCCGCGGGAACGCCTGTCGAGGAGTTGGCCGGATCGGCCAACTCCTCGCGGGAAACAAGAGTGCCCAAAAACCCGGTATCGGGCTCCGGAGAAATCGCTGTGACCTGTTCCCCCTCCGGATTCTCCAGCAAGGCTTGAATCGCCTGGCGGATCGGCCCGATCCGAACCGGCTCGACAGCAGCGCCGGACCCGTCGAGCGCCTTCTGCAGGTTGCCGATCAGGTGCTTGAGAGCGTCAGTCGACGCCAGGCTCAATTCGACCACCCGCCCCGTTGCCTTCATCTGCCCCTTGCGGCAGCGATCCAGCAGGGTCTCGGTGTCATGAGCCAGTTTGTTCAGGCCTACCAGCGAAAGAAACCCCGCTCCGCCCTTCATCGAATGGATAGGCCGGAAGATCTCGTTGATCAGGTCCGTGTCCTCGGGACTCTCTTCCAAGGCCAGAATCTTCTCTTCGATCGTCTCCAGATGCTCGGCGCACTCCAGAACAAACTCGCGATACAGATCCGGATCGTCAAAACTCTCGGGAAGACCCGTCGTGATGTCCCCCTCGTCCATCGGCGCAGGCGAGACGGCGATTTCCTTGTCCGGAAGGCTCGCCTCCGTGACCGTGAATAGATTCGTGGCAGATCCTTCCCCTGGCAACCGCACCACCGGAACGCCGAGTGTCTCGAAAATCTTCTCGATCACTTCCCGGCATCTGGACTTGTCCCGGCCCGAGATGCACGAACGGATCGCCCCCAGCGTCTCCTGGAGCAGCCCGAGAACGACCGCCGGCTTCTCGAACCCGTCGCACAAGAGAGTGGAGAGAATCTCCTCGGAACCAAAGCAGATCTGAAAAAGCGCCTCACTGCCAGCGGCCTCGGCATCCTGTTTGAGTTCCCCGAATTTCTCCAGAACCACCACCAGCGCGCCCAGATCGGACACGTTGTCGCCGATCAGAACCAGTTCCGCCCCAAGAGAATCGAGCAGATTCTCGACATTCGCCGCCAAATCACGCCCATCCACCTCGTTGTTCATAGTGGTTAGTCGCTTCCCGACTGAAACATGACTTCTCTCTCCACGTCCAAGAGACTCTTCGGTCTTCTGACCACGGGTCTTTACCGCCAAGGCCACCAAAGTCCAAGTAAAACGCTATGAGAGGGATGGCGATCGGTCGGTGGCGCTGTCGTTTCCCGGCGGTGCTGTCACGAGCCGACACCCTGTTCTGACGGCACGCACCGGCCAGGGCGGCATGTGTCATAGATCAGGGCCGATCCGGTACTGGAACGGAACTTGCACAAAACGGAGCCGCAGCCCGAGGGTCCGGGCTTCTCCGGCGTTCGACAGGTTCGAGTCTGGAGCCCCGATAGCGTTCCATACAAAACTTTGACGCTCCCGCGACCCCAAAACGAGGTGAAATCAGCGCCGTCAAGTCTATCTCCATGACGGCGTATGTAGTTGATATGGAGAGACTTACTCTGTGCATAAAGCATATTATCCCGGCTTGCCAATTTTTCTTTGCACAGGCCCCCTTTTCTCCTTGCATTCAACCCGTCCCAAGCCTATAAGAGAAACCGTCAAAGCCTTGGCGGCCGAGACTCTTGCTCTGGATGGCTGCCTCCCTGTTCCCGGTCTTTCCGTTCGGTTCTTTTCCAACTCTTCTTGAAGCGGAGCTGACAATCCTCATGGATATCTCTTCCCGTGGCTCTATAATGGTTGTCGATGATGATCCAGGCATCCGAAATCTGATGGCCACCATCCTCCGTACGGAGGGCTATGAAGTCGAAGCGGCCGACAACGCCGAAAAGGCCTGCGCCTTCCTCGCCTCCCGCGAATTCGATCTAGTCTTCTCAGACCTTTACATGCCCGACGGTCCCAGCGGCATGAACGTGCTCCAGTACATCCGCGAAAACAACCTCAACACCCCCGGCGTCATCGTTACCGGCTTCGGCTCCATGGACACCGCCGTCCAGGCCTTGCGCCTGCAAGCTTTCGATTACGTCACGAAGCCCTTTCACGCCAAGGAACTCATCGATGTTGCCGAACGCGCCATCGATTCCGGCCGCCGCCGAAACGGCGTTTCCGCTCAGCGACGCCAGTTCCGGCATCGCGGCGATCGCAATCAGAAACTCATCGGCAAAAGCGACAAGATGCAGGCTCTCGAAACCCTCATCGAGCGCGTCGCGCCCAGCTCGAGCACCGTCCTTATCCGCGGCGAAAGCGGCACGGGAAAAGAACTTGTTGCCCGCGCCTTGCACCGCCTCAGCCCACGCGCCGACAGGCCTCTCATCCCCGTCAACTGCGGTGCCATCCCCGAAGACCTCCTGGAAAGCGAACTCTTCGGTCACGTTCGAGGCGCATTCACCGGCGCCGTTGCCAACCGCCTCGGCCGCTTCGTTCTTGCCGATAAGGGCACCATCTTCCTCGACGAAATCGGCGACATGAGCCCCAAACTCCAGGTCAAGGTCCTTCGCGTCCTCCAGGAGCAGGAACTCGAACCGGTCGGTTCCACCGAGACTATCCGCGTCAACGTCCGGGTCGTGGCCGCCACGAATGTCGATCTCGAACGGGCCGTCGCCGAACGGCGTTTCCGCGAAGACCTCTACTACCGCCTCAACGT
>JABMPG010000363.1 GCA_013203855.1 bacterium | reverse complement strand
GAAGAGAACCTGTCCCGCCAGCGCCTGAGCTTCCCCCTGAATCTGCCACGTTCACAAGCGGCTGAAAGAATCGGGCAGGAGAAGCAGGTTCGCGCCACAAGACGACTCGTCGGAAATCACGGCACGATATTTCAGAACGCTTTCTTCAGCGCCGCAAACCGGGAAGCCCCCGGCCCACCAGACGAGAATCGCGATGCTGGATATGACTCCGACACGCAATGGATTTGCCATCTTCTGGTAAGCAGACATGAGTTTCTTTCCCTTTCCGATCGATCTGAAGACAATACAGCGGCCTTTCATGAACACCTCCTTGGGCAGGCTCGGAGGACCATTCGCCGGATCCACCGAGACCCGTGTCAACGGTGCGGGCTCACTCGAAATCCGGCGTCACCGCGATCTGCCAGGTGTCGCCGCCGTCCTTCGTCACCAGAACGCATGGCTCGCGCTGTGGTGCCGAGTATTGTTCGTACTTCCGCGGATTCATCCGGGCCGTATTCGTAGGGCGATTGAACTCTCCCCCGCGCTGCGCGCTCGGCAGGACGAATTCTTCCAGGTCCGGCCAGCGAAAGAACAAAGTGTCGAGTTCATCTTCGAAGGCATTGATCATCCGGCTCTGGGCGAAATAGGAAAGAAACAGGCGGTCGCGGAAGGGATCGTAGGTCACCTTGTGGGTCCACGTCTTGTAATACAGCTTGAACGGGTTCACCAGATACCGCTCCTTCTCCCACGGACCGTCCGCCTTCTTGCGGTGCAGGGCCAGACTGAATCGATACGTCGACCCCGAGCAGCGGGAGACTACATAAAGCGTATCGTCCCGGTCGCAATTCAAAGACCCGTAGGTCACGCCCGTGCTGACCGCCTCCGGATCGGTCCATTCCGAAATATCCCACGGCCTCTTCGACCGCGTATAGAAAAGCGGATCGTGGTGCCCCAACATGATCACGTGCAGATAGCCCTTGCTGTCGATGGTGATGTTCGGCCAGTTGTGATTGTCCAGAATCCTCCCGCCGAACCCGAGGAATACCGGCTCGGAGACCTCCCGCGTCTTGATGTCATACGTAACCGCGTAAGCCGGGGTTCCGTTGCGCGGGTAGTAGGTCCGCCCCAGTCGATCCGACAGGCTCATGTGCACCATGGCATGGTTGCCCGGGATCGGGAGCGGATTCACGATCTTCCCCTCAACGGGCATCATTCCGAAAACGATGAATACCTTGTCCCCGCTCGTCACGGCGCTGTTGCCGTCGCCCGAGTGAAAATTAAAGCGCTGGCAATCCTGCGTCACCAGAACCGGTTCCGGAAGTCTCAACGATCCATCGGGCTGTTTCTCGGGAATCAGGATGTAACCCCGGCGATCCTCATAGTCCACCCAATGATGATGAAGCATGATAACCGGTGGCCGCTTCAGCGCATCCTGGTTGTGCCCGTCGATCTTCTCGAATCGCGCGAAAGGAAGGGGCAGTTGATAGACCTTCCAGGTATTCAGACCATCGGTCGAATGCAGAAGAAGCCCCAGAACACTCCGAGCCCGACGATCCACGTCCTTGAAGGCCTGCTTCTCCTCGTCCAGTTCCTGCACCAGGGTCATCATATAGGCGTCGCCGTCCTGGTCAAAGCGGATGGCCACCTCATCATAGAAACCACCGTCTCGGACCGCGTATTGCTTCCACTTCATGGTCTCACGAAGATAGCGGTCAATGACCGGCCGCGCGTCCCGAATCTCCCACTTCCCGTTCTCGTCGAGCGTCTCCACCACCAACCCATACTTGATCCACGCCTGGCCATCGGGCGAGAAGCTCACGGGCGCGGTCTCAAACTTCGGGTTGTAGCCAAACAGCGCCCGTTCCGCCTTGAAGTATGGCTCGTACTGGATCGGCGCCAAAACCGGCTCATCCCCCGCCAATTCCGGATAGGGGTGGTTCAGTGCCTCTTCACGAAACTCAGGGGTAATCCCGAGGTAGTTCTCAGGCCGCTCGATGGCCAGCAGGTGCTCCCCCGTCGGCTCGTCCCCGCTCTTCAGATCGATGGCATCGAGGTAAAGCACCGTCTCCGGACTGGGCGTGTTCAAAAACAGCATCGTGCAGAACAGCAGGGCGTCCACGTGGTCCCAACCGGCGGGTTCCCCCAGTGTTTCGAAGGCTGAGAACGGAATGTCAAACCGCCGCCAACCCGTCCAGTCCACCCGGAACCGGGCAATATAGTAATCCGACCATGGGGTTGCCTCACTGTTCGACCGCACGGTGACATAGACGTTCTCTCCCGTGGCCCTCTGCGAGAAGGCCCAGAATCCGATCTGGTTGTAATCCGACCAGTCCCTCGGCACCTCGCTCGTAGCCAGGGTCGGGAAACGCGGGTGGTCGCCCCATTTCCCGGACGTCCGCCCCCGTTTGACCTTCTCCGAGGACAGTTCCATACCCGTCACTAGCTTCTGGTAAGGAACGATCCCGGCGCACTTGAGTTCCTCCGGCTTGAACTTCCCCAGCAGGTCCGCCTCCGTCCGCCAGCCCTGGGTCGTCTCGAAATCCAGTACCTCCGGGGTGGAGGCGGAAACGAACGCTCCCGTCAGACTCAAGCAAACCAGCACAACCAAGGATAATAGCCGCATGCGCCGCTCCTTTATCTTATGGATGATACTGAACTATCGAGATGGCCTATGATCGTAGCGGCACGGAGCAGTCCAGGACCAGCCAGTCCGCCGGGGGCACCCCAAAATCGGGGATCTTCATGAGTTCTCCGTCCCGCTTGGCCGACTCGTGCGCGACGATGCCCGGAGCGTTGTAGCGCGCGGCCTGCCAGACGTGATTGGGAGACAGTTGTCCTGCCTGAACCGCCTCGATGAACTCGTGAACCAGAAACACGTGGGTCCCGTCGTGCCCGTTCGGTACTTCGAGAAATTCATCGGGCAGACACTGCCAGGGCTGGGCTGCGGAGACGCCGAGGAATCGTTTCCCGATCAGATCGCGAGACCGGTCCCCGATGTTCTCTTCGGTCAGCTCCACCCCGTCGAAGGTATGAATACCGCTGACGTCCTTCTTCTTCAAAGGATAGAGTTTCGCCGTTTCGGCGTAGGGAATTTCGCTCTTGCCGTAGTCCGGAGGAAAATCCATCCAGGTCCAGACCCCCGACATGCCCCGTTCGGCGGGTTGCTCCTCATAGGTTCCGTGCGTTCCCACGATCGACATACGCCCCATGCCGGCGGCCGTCCGGCGAAATTCGTTCAGGCGCGCCATCCCCCCGTCCGAGGTCCGGAACAGGGCGCTCTCGTTGCTGAAGGTGTTGCCCCACAGACTGAGATCGGCGTCGAAGATCCCATCGGGATGATGGTCCACGTAGCCAAAGCAGGAGACCTCGATCATCCGCCGGAACGTGACGCCGAGAACGAACGCGACGGAATGGGTCGGGTAGAGCATCGGCGGGTAACTGGCCGTGGCTTTCCAGCTATCGCCGCCGCTGTTCATGTAGGGCACATAGAAATGAGCCATGTCGTGGTGATACTGCGCCTCGCCATAGACGAAGCGGCCGAAATCGCCCTTGAGAAATCGCTCGCGGCAGTAGTGCGTCTGCGCGCGGTAGTAACTCGTCTCGCCGAGCATGTAAGTCAGGCCCGTGGATTTGACCGTGTCCACGAGTTCCTGGATCTCTTCGAGTGTCACCGCGGCAGGAACGGCGCAATAGACGTGTTTGCCCGCCTTGAGAGCCTGGATCGCCTGCGGCGCGTGCATCCATCGCTGCGTGTACAGGGCGATGCAGTCGCAATCGCTCTTACAGAGCGCGTCCAGGTCCGGAAACGTCTTCCTCACACCGAACTTCTCGGCCTGCTCCGCCAGACGATCCGGAAACACGTCCGCCAGATAGACCTCATCCACACCGGGATGCTTCTGGAAAAGCGGCACGAAATGAGGCCCGAACTGCCCGACCCCGCAGACTCCGATTTTCAGTCCCATGGTGCGGCTTCCTTTCCGGCATCATCGAATGGTATGTCAGTCCGCCATACGCCAGGGCTTTCTCTTCCGGAACGGCTCTTTGAAACGATTGCTCAGTTTGTCCTGTTTTTCCAGGTGAATCATGCAGGCACGAATGCAGCCCTTGCCGCCGCACATCGCGCTGTTGTAACCGCAGACGTCCGGATAGTGCTGTCGCACGATGGCCTGAACCTTCAGGACCTCGGCGGGAGTCATCGGTTTGTCGCCGCGCATGATCTCCTCGCCGCCAGGAATGTCTTTGAAGGCGTCGCGCGGGAGGAAAGGGTTGATCGACTTGACACCGCCCATGTAAGCGTAGAAACACTGCCACTCGTCGATCTGTCCCCATTCGAGTTCCCGCCCGGCAACCGTCACCTTCACGGTTTCATCCCGGCTGATCGCTTTACCGGGACAGTCCGTCACGCACGACATGCACCGGTCGCACAGAGG
>JABMPG010000362.1 GCA_013203855.1 bacterium | reverse complement strand
TCTTGATGGAGTCCACCTTGCGCGTATCGACATCAATCCCGATCGCTTCATATCCCGCCTTTGCCATTTCGACAAGCAGGGGAAGTCCGACATATCCCAGTCCGATGACACCCGTTCTTTTCATGTTAAGAGCCGTATCCTTCCAGTTATTGTTACGGCGCGAGAGGCCCGTACGAATCAGGCGTGATGATACCGTGCGGGAAACGGCGCGTCAACTAGCGTTGCGCGGTTTCGTTCCTCCGAGCCCTGCCGCCAGCCCACCCACCGCATATAGAACCAGGACAATAAGCAAGCCGTCGAAGAGAACGTTGAACAGGTATAGGTGCTTGACGATCGCCACTTCGCCCTCGCCTACGATGGCGGTGGCGTACTGAAGAAGAGCGAGAAGTGGAACGGCTCCGTGCACGGCGGTTCGGCACAGATCGGCGGACGTGCGGTCGAATATCCAGGCTTTGATGGCGATGGCGGCCATGCCAGCCAGAAAGAAACCGACCAAGAAGAGCCCTGAACCCGGGAAGATGGTTTTCTTGAAACGACTCCAACAGCTAAAAGCCTGCGATTTCAAGGGAACGCCCGGCTTGACGGTCCGCCCTTCGTCATCCGTCACGACGGGTGCTTCCAAGCGGGTGAAATTGCCCATCGCCTGGGGCCGCATGTCGTAGGCTTTCTCAGCTGTGCGGTCGATCAGGTTCCAGGCCCGGCAGGGATGGCGAAGGTAGAACGACAGGATTTTGCCGTAGCCGATATTGCCGTGGAAGACTTCCCGGAAATGGTCGGAGTCCTTGAGGGGGTTCTGATTCACGAAGATGTCCTCGCCGATCAGGTCGAGAAAGGACGGATCGTAAATCCCGAGTTCGCGCATGTCGGCTTCCGGGGCGGGCGAGTATTTGAGCAGGTCGGCGAAGACCACATTGTACAGGTTGGCCGGTTTCATATAGGCGGGCTGACCCTTCAGAGCGTACCACCCAGAGAACAGAAGCAGCATGAGGACAGGGATCAGGCCGAGGAGAAGAAGTTCCCATCGTCGCCGACGGAGGGGGCTTAGGGTCAGGCAGTAGCCAAGGGGAAGAAGAACGATGGTGCATGGCGCATTCTGTGGCTTGGCCGCGAGAAAGAGGAACACCGATAGCCAGAACAGAATGGACAGGACGAGGCGCTGTCGGGAAAGGCCATTGCTGTCGGCCAGATGGAGCGCCAGTCCGAGGCTGGAAAACAGGAAGATAATCGATGCGGGCTCGCTGTAGAGGGAGTTGAACCAGGCGAGGTTGCCGACATCGGCGTAAATGAAAACGAAGAGGAAACCAGCCAGGAAACGCACCGCGAGACCGTGTCGCCGCAGGGCGAACAGAATCAGGCCCAGCGCCGCGAGAAAGCCTGCGGTATGAACCCACCCCATGGCTTGAATCGAAAATAAATCGTCGCGGGTCATCAGATTGTCGAAAAGGATGGCGATTTGGGTCAGGGAGAGTTCGGAGGAGAAGTAGGGTTCATCCCGGGGCGCGGTGAATCCGTAGCGCTCGTTCAGGTGCCAGAAATAGCGTTCCGAGAAATCTTCGGTCAGGTACTCCAGACCGGCGCGAGACATGACCCGGTAATAATCGCCCGTATCCGCCAGGCCAACGATCGGACGGTGAACAAGAACCCCGATCGCCAGCGTCGCGAAAGCGACCAGGGCGAGAATCTCCGGCACGGGCTTTTGCCGCAACGTCTTCTCAAAACTCATGGTAAAAGGCAAGGGTGACGCCAAAGTCGGCGTAATCTTGCGAGCCCCCGTCGAGATCTCCCCGATAGTAGCGGCCCAGGAAATACTCGAAGCTGATGTTCAGGTCCAGGCTCTGAAAAGGCGAAAACCGGATGCCCGGCCCGCCTTGGACATAATTGTTCCAGAAATCGACGTTCGAATCGAGCCCCGCCTGGGCCGCGAGATAGACGTCATAGTTGCGTCCGAAGACCTTGCCCAAGATGAGACCCTCCCTCCAGGACAGATTGCCGATCAGGTTCGCGTCGTCGCGGTTGTAGTAGAATCCATCGGCGTAGACCTCGTGCCAGCCCGTAAGAGGCCAGAAGAATTCCGTCTTTTCGATTTCCCAGGGCTGCCGGCCCCACCGCTGCCAGAAGGCGAACCCGGCGCGGTAGGCCCAATAATTGGGATCGCCCCCGTCTTCGCGTGTGTAGACGCCATAGAGCAATTCGTGGAGGAGGATCAGGCCGTATTCCTCGAAGGGGCGCACCTGCATTCCTACGCCGAATTCGCCGACGTTGTTCCAGAAGTCGGCGTTTGTGTCGACCAGAAACCGGGTCTTGAGATAGATGTCGACGTCGCGACCAAGCACCTGAAAGACGTGCAGCCCGTGCTTGTAGGCGGCGTCGGTGATCAGATTGCCATCATCGTGGCTGGAGAAGGTGGACTGGACGTAGACGTTGCTGAAATAACGCGCAGGATCGAGAAAGGGGGGGGGGCGATCTTCAGCCATTGCGCCTGACCAGAGGGTAAGCACAAGAACCGCAAGAACTCCGAAGAGTTTACTGTTTCTCATTCGTGGCTATTTCTCCTCGGAGGCAAAGCGCCGGGTTTTTTCCCACTTCACTTTTCCCCGCTGGACATGCTCCTGATAGAGGGCGCGAAAAACCAGCACGATCC
>JABMPG010000361.1 GCA_013203855.1 bacterium | reverse complement strand
GGGTGCCGCGTGCACCGCCAAGGAAGGGTCGTTCGAGGAGTTTGGGATCGGTGCTTTCGACTTGGGGGTTCTGGGTGTTGTTGCCCTGCACGATGGGGCGATCGAGAAATCCTTTGAGGTCGCCGTAGGTGACTTGGTTGGGCTTTGGATGGTTGTAGAAGTAGCGGCAGAGTTCCAGTGTGAGGATGCCGTGGACTTCTGGGGGGGAACTGGGACTGACTCGGACGATGTTTTCGGCGGCGAGCTCGTAGTCGCGTGCTGCGGCGATGAGGATTACGCCTTCGGCTGTCATCTGCGGGGAGGATGGGGCCGTGGCCCAGTCGCCTTGGGCGGGGGAGATCTCCTCGCTGAGACGGCGTGTGCGCATGAAGCCGCTGGCGGCTTCACCGGTATCCTGGGCGGGGGGCGGGACGTAGGTGTTGTGGAACATCCCGCGTGTGAGCGTTCCCGTGGGCTCGGGCTGGCGGTCTTCGTCATCGCCGTCGTAGGTCAGGTATTTGACGTGCCGCTGGGAGAAGAGCGCGCGGAGGCCGGTGCCCGAATGGCAGCAGTCGTAGACGGCGACGAACTCGCGGTCTTTTCCGCGCTTCTTGATGATGGCGTTCAACTCGTCGTCGGTCACGGCATTGTGTCCCCGGCGTCCGCTGAGAAATTTGAAATCGTAGGGGCACAGAACTTCGTCGAGGTGGTCCTCGGTTTCATCTCCGTCCTCGTCGCGGATCTGGGCGCCGTGCCCGGAGTAATAGAAGAGGAGCGAATCGCCGGATTTGCCGGAGGAGAAGAGCCAGTCGAGGCCCTTGTGAATTCCCTGGTAGGTGGCTTCCTTGCCGATGAGCATGCGGATGTTGCGCTGGGGGATGCCGAGTTTCTGGGTCAGGGTGTCGTGCAGCATTCGGGCGTCGGACTCACAGCCGCTGAGTTGCTGATCGGCCGAGAAGTTCGGGTAGCTGTTGTTGCCGACGATCAGGGTGTAGCGGTCGGCCCTGGCGAGGCCGCCGAGCAGGAAGCACAGGCATAGGGCGACGCCGATCCGGCAGAGGTGTGGATTTATCGAGAACCGCCTGAAGATTCTGACTGTAGCCATCTCCACGCTCCTTGCGCTGGTTGTTTCATTCCGTCTGCTGACGGTAACGATAGTATCACCGCCGCAGAGTCGGAGTCGAGGTTTTTTGCCCGGCGGCTCCGGGCCCACCAAGGACTTCCCAAGGTCGCACGATGATCGCTTCCAAGGGAGCACGGCCGGGGGCGACTGTGCCAGAAACAAATCTGCTTTTCAAGAGGTCCCTAGGCCCACTCTGGCTTGGCTTCGCGTTCCATCAGGTGGCGGACGGCGTCCTCGGGCTTCTTGTTCTGATAGATGACCGCGTAGACCTCGTTGACGATTGGCATCTCGATTCCGTGCTTTTCGGCGAGGGCCTTGGCGGACCGGGCGGTGCGGGCGCCTTCGACGACCATGCCGATCTCGTCGAGCGCTTCCTGGGGAGATTTGCCTCTCGCGAGGAGGACTCCGAAGGTGTGGTTCCGGCTCTGGGGGCCGCAACAGGTGAGGATGAGGTCGCCCATTCCGGTCAGTCCGGAGAATGTTTCGTGGCGGGCTCCCATGGCGGTGCCGAGTCGGGTCATCTCGGCTAGGCCGCGGGTGATAAGGGCGGCGCGGGCGTTGTCTCCGAGTCCGAGTCCGTCGCAGACGCCGGCGGCGATGGCCATGACGTTCTTCATGGAACCTCCTAGTTCGACGCCGAGCATGTCGTCTTGGGTGTAGACGCGGAACAGGTTGGACATGAACAAGTTCTGAACGTATTCGCCGAGGGTCTTGTTGGTCGACGCGACGCAGACCGTTGTGGGTTTGCCTCGTGCTACCTCGGCGGCGAAGCTGGGCCCTGAGAGTACGGCGAGGCGATCGCGACTGCCGGGCCCCCATACCGACTCGATGACGTCGGCCATGGGGAGGAGAGTCTCTTCCTCAATGCCTTTGCTACAGAGGACCCAGGGCGCGGTGGGCCGACAT
>JABMPG010000360.1 GCA_013203855.1 bacterium | reverse complement strand
TCCACGTTCGACATGCCGTTCTCGGTGATGACGATCGGCTTCTTGTAACGCTCATAGAAGAAGCGCGGCCCCCAGTAGAGCGCCTTCTCAGTCACGGGCCAGTGATATGCGGTGAGGGGATAGCCGTCGCCCTGGGGCACACGAACGGGGCTGCCCTTTTCCACGAAGTACTCCTGCCCGTTATAGATATTGGCTCCGAAGAAATCGAGAGGCTGCGAGATCGTCTTCATATCGCCGTCGCGAACACACGGCACATCCTCGCCATAGGCCTTCCAGCAGTCCTCGGGATAGTGGCCGAAGAAAACCGGGTCCATCCACCACGTGTTGTTCCAGTAGGTCTTGTCGGTGATGGAGAACATGTCCTTGCGGGCCGCCTCGATATTCTGCTTTGAATCGTCGGCGGGATACTTGATGACACCCACGGGGGCGTAACCGATACGCGGTTCGGCCGTGGCGTGGGCGCGGATGACCTGGACCGCTTTCCCGTGTGCGATCAGGGCGTGGTGCGCAGCCTGGAGAACCTGGCGGAACTGAAGTCTGTCTCCCGGCGCGTGGGTTCCGGCGTGATGGCCGAGACCGATGAAGCACTGGGGCTCGTTGAGGGTCATCCAATTCGTGACCCGGTCGGAGAGTTTGTCCACAATGACCTGGGCATACTCTGCGAACCAGTCCGGGCTGTCGGGGTTCAGCCAGCCGCCCTTGCAGTAGAGCGCATAGGGATAGTCCCAGTGGAAAAGGGTGAGATGGGGTTGAACGCCCGCCGCGACCAGCTTGTCCACCAGTCGGTCATAAAAGTCGAGGCCCTTCTGGTTCACCTTTCCCCGTCCCTCGGGGATCACGCGGGACCAGGACACCGAGAAGCGGTACCCCTTGAGGCCGATCTGCGCCATGAGGTCCACGTCTTCCTCATAGCGATGATAGTGATCGCAGGCCACGTCGCCGGTTTGGCCCTCGTGGATGGCGCCGGGCCGACGGCAGAGCATGTCCCACACCGACCCGCCCTTGCCATCCTCGAAAGCGCCTCCCTCGATCTGATAGGAAGCGGTCGCCGCTCCCCAGACGAAATCCTTTGGGAAACTCATGGTTATACTCCTGGTTCGGTCGAAGGCGGGGCAAGCCGCGCCATTGGTCCATTTCAGACGGGTGAATCCTGTCGGAAAGCGAATGGCCTGTCAATGGTCTTTGCGGTTGACATTGCCGCACAGAACACGCAGAAGAGACACCAGTGGTTTCATCCGCAAGAATTCAGAAAGGTCTGAACATGAGAAAAGCCGTCGTCATCCTGCTACTCACCATCGTCCCATGGCTGATCGGGTGCGGCTCCGGGCAGAAGGAGTCCGCTCAGGAGATTCTGAACAGAGTAGTGGCCAACTATCAGTCCATGGAGACCTTTCAGTCCGAGGGCACGATTAATGTGGACATGAAGATGAATGGGAAAGCGGTCAAAGTCTCTACCTCCTTTTCCATGCGGCTCAAGAAACCGAACATGTACCTGATCTCGTGGGAACAGAAGAACGAAGCCATGGAAGCCTTGGGGGTTTCGATGAAGAATAACGGGTTCGTGTGGAGCGACGGCAGTCAGCCATTCCTTTACATGGGTATACGGGGCTTCTATACGAAAATGGACAGCGATGCGATGGCCCTGGGAGCGGCAACGGGGATCTCGGGCGGGGCCGCCAACACGGTCCCGGCTCTGTTCTTTCCCTTTGAGGGCTTCCCTTCAGGCTTAGGTCGAGTGAAGAACCCAAAAGTCGTGAAGACAGAAAAGATCGATGGCGAGGAATGCCACGTGATCGAAGGGGACTCAGAGATCTATCGGGGAGAGACTTTCTGGGTCTCCAAATCGCGTAACGTGATTCTGAAGTATTCCCACACCATGGAGATCTCCGGACAGGTGCAGGGCGCGGCCAAGATGACCGACGACCAGATCGAGGAGAGCCTCAAGGCCATGGGCGAGGAAGTGACGGAGGAAAAGAAGGAAAACATGCGTCAGATGATGGACAAAGCGGGCGAGGCGCTCAAGAACATGGGAATGAGCGGCTCCTCAGTCGAAGTCCACACCAACATTTCATCCCCGGAACTGGGCGAGGGGGATTTTCAACCTGATCTGCCGACGGACGCGGTTCTGAAGGAATCGTTCATGGGCGCTGTGATGGACAAAATGAACTTCTGAAAAACCAGATCCCGCGATTCATATCGAGTCGGCCCGAGGGCCGGGCCCTGGACGATCTATTCTCCCTTCGCTCCTCCCGCGAATTGTCGATCCAGACCCTTGTAGAAGCCGGTCCCGCTTGTGGCACACCAGACTTCCCCGGGGATGTGGGGGTTGAAAGTGATGGACCATACGCGCAGCATGGCCAAGCCGCGATTGGCGCGGGTCCACGTCTTGCCGCCGTCGGACGAGCGATAGATGCCGGGGTTGGCGCTGATCCGGCGCTCGGGATCGGTGGCCAGGACTTGGAGGGAGTTGCGAACCGAGCAGTAGACGAGTTCCGGCGCCCAGATCGGCGCGGCCACGTCGTTGACCTGCGGTGCCGAGAAGATCCGCTGCCAGGACTTGCCTTGATCCGTGCTCTTGTAGACCCCGCCGTCCGGGTCCTTGCCGCCCTGGATGCCATAACCGCCCGCCACGTACAGAACGCCGGGAAGAGACCGGATTCGCAGAGCCGATTTCAGAGGAAGAGACTCGATGCGGGACCAGGTTTCGCCCCGGTCGCGGCTGACGTAAAGTCCGCCGTCCTCTTCGCCGCGCAGGACTGCCGCATAGATGATCGAGGAATCGGCCGCGTCGAGGGCGAGGTGGTTGACGGCCCGTTTTTCGCCCAAGCCTTTCGCGCTTGTCTCAAAGCTCTTCCCAGCATCCACCGAAATCTTGACGCCTGGAAGGGCCGGGTCGGGATTGCAGAGATAGATCCGGCGGGCGTCTTTCGGCGAATCGGGATCGATCACGATGGCGGTCACGATTCCGGCCGGGGGAAAGGGGACCATCTCTTTCGTCAACTGGGCCGAACCTTTTTCGTCGAGGGCTACACCATTCCAAGACATGGCGCCGTCGCTGCTCTTGAGAAAAAAGTGCCCCCCCGTACCATCGTATCCAGGCGAGAAGTGCATCGCCGCGTAAACGGTCTCCGGATCGTCCGGATCGAACGCGGCGGCATAGGCGGCCTGGTTGGTCGTGTCGAAGTGCTCGGTCTTGATAAACGTCTCGCCACCGTCCACGCTCTTCCACAGTCCCTCGTCGTGCTGGGTGAGGAGCATGTGGCCGGGCTTCTCGGGATGGAAGAAGACTTCGGTGGTGGTCAGGTTGCTGTTGCCCACGCCCATCCAGCCATTCTCCCCGATGGGATAGTTCGTCGCGTCGATCCAGGTCCGGCCGGCGTCAGTTGACTTGTAAACGACTCGGTGACTCGAGAAATACAGGACGTTGGGGTCGGACCGCGAAATGTCGAAGGTTCGCACGTCCCAGGCGCCGAAGGGACTGATTCGGATGCCGCCCTTGTTCATCAGGTTGTCTTTCACGTAGCTCTGCGTGATGTTCAGGACAGGCCCTTCAGAGCGGTAGGCTTCCCACTCCGGATTCTTCCATCCGTCCGCTCCGCGGGTGATATTCACCCAGGTCTTGCCGCCGTCCTCGGTCTTCCAGACGCCGTGGGGCGGGAACGTCAGGCCTCGGTCGCCCGCGTCGGCCACGTAGAGGATATCGGGGTTCGTCGGGTGAACTTCGATGGTGAAGAAGTCCTGGAGGATCGTGCCGTTGTTGCGGACCTTCTGAAGGATCTGGTCTTTTTCGGCGTAGAGTTCCTTCCGGCGTTTCGCCTGATAGTCCGTCCACCGGCGGTAGGCGGCGCTGTAGAGACTTGAGTTTTCATCGTAGGTCTCGGGCTCCAGGCCGGCAGTCTTCGTGGGATCGCTGAAGAACTCCTGATAGGTCAACTTCCGGATGACGTGCCACATCGCATCGGCACTCTCGGTCTTGAGCACGAGATCGGCGGGAAGATGGAGGTTGCCATTGGCCTCGCGCCAGGTTTCGCCCTGGTCGTCGCTCCGCCACACGCCGCCGATGAAATCGTAGCGGTCGCCCACCGATTCCACCCGCGTCTCCAGGGTCACGTAGATCACCGTGTCACCCGTATCAGGGTCCTCCCACACAGCCATATCCCGACACCGGTCGTGGGGCAGGGTTTTTTCCGCCTTGTGCTTCCCGCTGATCTCATTCACGACGGCCCGCGCTTCGGCCGGCTTCTTGGTCCACGTCTCTCCCCGGTCGCGGCTGACATAGAAGCCGTGGCTGGTGGCGAGAAAGATGATGACTTTGCCCGGCGTGGCCGGATGGGTGATGTAGATGTCGCGGACAATGGCCTTGGGCAAAAGTCCCTTGGAACGGGATGTCCAGGTCTTCCCGCCATCGCTCGTGTGGATCAGGCCGCCCGCATAGCGGGGGAAATTGTGGCCCCCCTCGCTGCCGTACATGTTGTCCCAGTAGCCGGTGCCCAGCCCGACGAAGACGATGTCGGGGTTCTCGGGATCGACGGCGACGGCAGACATGAAGCGGCGGTAGGGCTGGTCTGTCCAGAAAAGGCCCGGCTCGGCGCTTTCCGTGGAGACCGGAGACCAGTTCAGACCCCCGTTCTCCGTCTTGAAAATCCCGTTCTGATTGGTGACGGCGTATCCGACATTCGTGTCCCCGGCAAAGAAGGACCAGTCGGTGATGAACGAGAGGCGGGGATAGGCCGTGTCGGTGTCGGTGAGGGGCTCGAAGGTCTTGCTCCCGTCAGTGCTGACATAGGTCCCGCCCATGTCGTTTGACTCGACCACCCGTTCGGGATCCTCGGGATGGACCCGCACAAAGAAACAGCTCCCGCCCTGGCCGATGGAGTTCTGCCGCCAGAGGACCTCGTCGGTCGAAACCAGATCGTCCCGAGTGTGGATGGACGGGTCATCGCCCGAAATCGTCACCTGCGCCGCGAGAGCCGACAGGCCGACTCCCAGGCAGGTGCACAGGAGTGCGAAAATCACGCGTCGAATATCGTTCATCTCGTCTTGCTCCTCTTCAGGAAATCGTTCGGATCGAGGCCTGCTTCGCCCGGGGCGGATGATCTCTTTACTCTGGGAAGCCAGCTTACCCCCGCCGGCTCTTTCTGTCAATGCAACGCCCCCCATCAGCCCGGTGGTCAGTTTGCCCTTGCTCGGGTCCACGCCCAACACGTAAGTTACACTCGTGGGAATACCTCTCCATAGGGGTACTGGCATCTGACTTCCGAGCCGCTGTGAAAGACGCCCCGACGGACCACCAATGACCGCTGAACTCCACTCCTCTCCCCCCAAGCCCTTCTTCTCCGTCATCATCGTCAGCCTCAACGGCGAAAAGGTAATCGGCCGCGCCCTCGACGCTCTCCTTGCCGACAACTACCACCCGTTCGAAATCATCGTCGTCGACAATGGTTCCACCGATAGCACAGCCGAGATCGTCCGCCGCTATTCCGAGGTCCGCCTCATCCAGTCGCCCATCAACTTGGGGTTCGCTGGCGGCAACAACCTCGGCCTGCGCGAGGCCCATGGCGATTTCCTTCTCCTCCTCAACGACGATACCGAAGTTTATCCCGGCTGGCTCGACGCCCTGGCCCGAGCCGCCACCGAATGGCCCCGCGTCGGCATTTTTGGCTGCAAACTCCTCTATCCCGACGGCAAGACTATCCAGCATGCCGGAGCCAGAATAGTCGCCAACGGCACCAGCGCCCACATCGGCTACAAGGAGCCCAATGACGGCCGCTTTGACGAACCCCTCTTTTGCGACTATGTCACCGGTGCAGCCTTCGCCATCCGCCGGGATGTCTACGAAAGACTCGGCGGACTTGACGAGAAATACTTTCCCATCTATTACGAAGAAGCCGACTACTGCTGGCAGGCCCGGCGCATCGGCTACGGCGTCCTCTAC
>JABMPG010000359.1 GCA_013203855.1 bacterium | reverse complement strand
CGAGGTCCCACGTCCGCGCCGAGGCCAGGCCGCTCCAAGTCGTCGTGGCGGGCGCGTCGCAGAATCGCGCGTCGTCCGGGGCGGTGTCGCCTTCGCCGAAGAAGCCCCGGCTGTAGCTCATGAGCCGCGAGGCCGAGTCGTAGGCATAGCGCTGCGAGTCGAGCGGATCGTGCAGCGACCGCTGATACCGCTTGTTCCCCGCCGCGTCGTATTCGTGCTCGAAACCGATCAAAACCGGGTCTCCCTGCTGATTCGTGTCGAGATGGGCCCAGCGCAGAGGCCGGCCAAGGGAGAAGAGCCCCTTCTCACTGGACCCTCTGAAAGCCGTAGTAATTTCTCTGCCATATGCCTCCGCGGACTGTGGAAGGGTCTGTTCTGTTCGTTATACTTGGAGTGATTGAATCCGAAAAGACAGAATCTCCTTTTGAGGTGGAACCGTTCGTCGGATCATACGGAACATAGCTAACGTCATCAGATTGATTCCGGTAGTCAAACACGCCATCTGCCCCGGGGGCTATTAACCACCAGCCTTCCTCCATCTGCAAGAAGCGTAATTCGCCCGCATCCAGCCATTTCTCGATTTCCGTCTCCGCCACTGGAAGAGAATCATTCCTATCGAGATAATCGGAGATCGTTCCCATTCTGTCATACGTGGCGCGCATCTGCTCGGCGATTCTCGCCTCACGATAGCTGGGATAGTACACAAACAGCAGGATTGCGACCATGGAACCAATTGTTGCCACTGCCAGAATAGCCGCCCTAATCATGTGTTCGGTCCTCCCCTCTAGCCACCAATTCCCATTTGGCCACTTGTCTTTGTACCTGGCTATAATGCGGGGGACATCACACTTATCTATGGTAAGCCCTTAGCCATCTCAGGCTGCTATGATTAGAGAGTAGTGGTGCTCGGTTCGATCAGCAAGAATAATCCACTCGACGCGAGCATCGTTTTCGCGCGTTCGATCGAAATGATCTTGGAGAAAACGGGGCGGCCGAAATCAACCGGGGGACTTGGCGGCGGGAAGGCTTGGCAATTTGCCCGGGGCGATGAACATGACCAGGGCGCGGCAGCCAATGGTGGACTTGGGCAGCGCGTCGGTAACGGCGGGCTCGACGCGCTTCATGCACTGGGGACAACGGAAAGCCCATCATCATGCCGGAGGATTCACCTTCCTCCGGGACCATGGCCGTCTGCTACGAGGCATCGGACCATAACGAAGTGTTCTTCCTTTTCACTTTCAAGCCCAAAGGTGAGACCCTTGTCGTTAAGGACTATTTCACTGAAGATCCCTCTGTCGTGGACAGGATATACAGGGCCAGACGGGAGAACGGTGCCGCCACGGACCATGAGATTTATCAGCTGTGCAATTAGTTAGGGTTCGCCTGGAGAGGTGCCGATGCGGCCACTCCAGCGCGGGTGCAACCCTAAGATTTGAGGCAATGCAAGAGAATATTAGCTAGACGGTTACCGGGCGGTTAAGATAGGCTGCACGGGTTGATGCTGACACCATTCTGCCCGAGGAGATTCTCCCATGTCCCGTTCCCGTGAAGACGAACTTGCTGCCAAGATTGAAGAACTGCGCCGGAAGGTGCGAACCATGCCCCGGGGGTGCGATCTCGGCGCCTTTCTGGACCGCGAATGCAGCGAGGTCGCTCGATTGTTACGCGAAGATCTGGCCGCCGAACGCGTCGACGCCGCTTCCTCGGAAGCGGATTTTCCCCCCTGTGCAGTGCCCCCATTGCGCAAGCGAAAGACTGTCGAGCCTGGGGCTGAAGAAACGCCAGGCCAAGACGATCCACGGTAAGATCCGGTTCATGCGCGAGGTGTTCCAGTGCCGCGCGTGCTGCCAGTCCCATGCGCCCGTGGATGTCGAGATGGCTCTGCCCGCCGGTGGCATCCTCGATCGCACCGTCATCGAGCGAGCCGCGCTGCAGGGCGCGAGTGTGTCATTCCCGCGGGCTTCGAAACTCTTGGAAAAGACGGCCGGGATCCGGGTGAGCCCGGCGGAAATCCAGCGGATCGCGCATGAGGAAGGCGAGCGGATCGACGCCCTTCAGCGCGGGGAGGACGAGGTGTTTCTCGCTCCGGTCAACCCCTACGAACCCATTCCCGAACCGCAGAAACATCCGGAAAAACTGGTGATCGAGGCCGATGCGACCTACGTGCTAACCGTGGACGGCGAGGAGAACAAGAGCGTTTACTGCGGCACCACCTTTGCCTTGGAGGACCGCGGCGAGAAGAACGGACGCCCGTTTCTGGCCGATCGGCTCTACACGGCCAGCGGCGAGGACATGGCGGATTTCGGGGAGCGTCTGAAGGCGCTTTGCTGGAAATCGGGCCTGCGCGAGGCGGCTCAGGCCGCCTTCATGGGAGACGGAGCCCGATGTCTGTGGAAATGGGCGGAAGAGAACCTGCCCGAAGGAACGGTTTTCATCCAGGACTACTGGCATGTTGTCGAGCACTTGTCCGATCTGTCCAAAGACATCTACGGCTCGGCCTACCCATCCACTTACGCGGTCTGGAAGCGGCGCCTGATCCTCCGCGACTTGCGAGCGGAAAGAGAACGCTGTCGTGGAAAAAAGCGCAAGCGGATCGACGAAGAGATCACCTATCTCGAAGCAGGCCAGGACCGCATGGACTATCCCCGTTACCGCCGCGAAGGATGGCCCATCGGCTCCGGCGCGATCGAAGGAACCTGCAAGCACCTGGTCAAAGAGCGCTTCAACGTGACCGGGGCCCAATGGCTGCGCGACGAGATCAAAGACGTCCTCGCCCTGCGCGTGGCCGATTTCAACGAAGAGTGGGATTCCCACTGGGAGAGCCAAAGAACTGCCTGACCCCTCAAATACCTGAGATGCACCCCCGCAATGGTAGATGTATCATTTCCCTTTGACAAGCGATACCACACTGGGTATCTTCGCCGCCATACGGTTCCCGGTTCACAGTGGAAACCCACCATACGATGATCTGGAGGAGATAGATGATATCGATCGACTTGCTGATTGCGGGCGGACTTCTGGCCATGTCATTTTCCGGGATGTCGTCTCACGCGGGACCTCCGAGTCCGGACTATGTTCTTCTTTATGAGGACAACTTCGAGGGCAACGCGGTGAATGAAGTGGATTGGTCCTACCGTCTCGGTCGACGGGAGGGAGGCGGCTACATCAATGGTCTGAACCTGAAGGAAAACGTCTCTGTCTCCGATGGCGCCCTCCACATTGCGGTTCGCCAGGAGATGATCGACGGCGAGCTCGAAAACACAGGCGGCGGTCTGATCAGCAAACACCAGTTCGGCTATGGATACTACGAAACCCTCTCGCGCCCCTTTATGGCCGGGCGGGGCGTCCATTCCTCTTTCTGGCAGGCCGGCGGCGTGCAGCCCAACAACGGCATTTTCGAGATCGATTCCTATGAGATCGACTCCAAGACTTTCATGGGCTGCAACAATCTTTACGTGCATATCTCTCCGCAGGGCTATAAAGCAGTCCCCTGGCCTTGCCGGGCAAATGTGCCCTTCGCGTTTCGGTCCGACGGCTGGTTGCTGGACGCCTACGAGTACACCCCGGACGGCGTGATCTTCTACGACAACGGGCGGGAGGTGGCCCGTGCGGAATGGAACGAGTTGACCGCGGCCCAGAAGGTATGGCTCACCGCGCTCAACGGGTGCGGCAAGGTGGATGGAGACGCGCTGCCTGGCGAAACAGTGTTCAAGTACTTCCGGTATTACGCCAGGGACTACCCCGGCGTGAACCTCCTCCCTAATGGCAGCTTTGAGTACAACCAGGACAAGGTCGATTCCGAAAAGCCCGTGGCCTGGCAACAGGAAGGCACGCCGGGAGCGGGGAGAGTCGTGGAAGGCGACGCTGCGCGCGATCAGTACAAGATCCGCCACGGCTCCACAGATGGCCCCTTCGAGGTGGTCACCCGCCAGAGCCTCGAGTTCATCCTGAACGGCGACTACGAACTGTCGGCCATGGTGCGCAGTTCAGGCGGTCAGCAGGTCGCCCGCTTCGGCGCTTCCGATTTCGGCGACCAGGATCTCTTTCTGGACGTCCCGGCAACCGAGAACTGGACCCGGGTCTCCATTCCGAAGGTCTCCGTTTCCACCCACGGCGTCACAGTCGTGATCGAATCCAAGGGGCAGGTGGGGCAGTGGCTGGAGATCGACGACGTGCAGTTCACGAGTCCCCCGTCATCGGGCCAGGTGGTCCGGCGACCGGCAGACTTTGCACTGGTCGGGGATCCGATCTGGAAGATCGGCATGACCCACACGATCAAGTTCACGGGAGACGACAAGTTCTACTTCTTCGACCGTAACGTGGGCCGAGGGGACGCCATCACGGTCTCCTTTCTGATGAATCCCGATCTCGCGGCCGACATGTCTCCCATCGCTCGCATCCCGAAAACCGGCAACGCGGGCTGGGCCGTTCAACTCACCGAGGCGGGCGGCATCATCTTCCGGATCGGAAGCGGCGAGAAACACGTCGACGTGCTGGCGCCGGACGCGTACGAGGTAGGCAAGGCGTGCCGGATCACTTGCGTGTTTGACCGGGGCGAGGCTCGCATCTATGGCGACGGCAAACTTCTGAAGACCCAGCGCGGCATCGAAAAGACTACCGACGATGCCACCGCCCCTGGCCGAATGGGTTCCGTAGGGGAGATCTACCAGGTGGTGGGAGATGTCATCGCCAGGACGGAGACGTTCGAGTCTCCTGAAGAAACCGCCGGGGCGGCAATAACCCGGAAATACACGGGAACCCTTCGGGAAATTCGGATCCACAATCGGGCTCTCCGTGAAGACGAAGTGCGCAATCTCGACGGCAACCCCTGAGAGATTCTTGCGCGTGAGCCAACAGATCGTAAGCCTTTAGCCATCTCAGGCTACTACGCTTGATGGATATCACAACCCTCCCCGATGAGGAAGTAGAATGTATCTCCGCAAGCATCTTTCTTGCGCGCTCGATGGAAGCGTTGCGG
>JABMPG010000358.1 GCA_013203855.1 bacterium | reverse complement strand
ATTACTACCTGTATGCGGATGTCATCCCCTGGGATCATCCTTATCATCCCGATTCGTACGATACCTCTATTCACCTCTTCAGATCGACAAATGCCGAAAACTGGGAATATCGGGGAGAGGTGATCGACAAGGGGGCACCAGGGGAGTGGACGGCCAGCGGTATCGCGACTCCGGGGGCGTGTCTGTTTGATGGAAGGGTGTATGTGGCCTACAGCGTCCGGGGGAATCGGGATGGTTCGGGACATCGGTTTATAGGTGTTTCAGTGGCAGACGATCCTGCGGGGCCGTTCCGCGAGGTTCCGGAACTGCGGATTGTTCCCGGTGGAGTGGATTATTCAAAGATCAGCCCGACGTTGTTGCTGGACGATCCCTGTCTGGTCGGCTGCAATGCGGATGGAAGCGGTCCGGGGGATGAGATGCTGGGTATTTACTATCGGCAGTCTCTCAATGACTACAGCGATCCGAAAAATCGGGGAAGGGCTCTGGATTACGGCATTCGCTGTAAGTTTTCAGTAGATATTAGAGAAGGGTGGAGCGACTCTCAGCTGGTGCTGGCGGCAAAGGATGGAAAGGTCGTGGAGGCGGCCGACGCGCGCTGGATCGACGGTCGATTAGTTATGATTGTTCTGGGTTATTCGGAAGGGGAGATGAGCATCTACGTCTCTTCTGATAGTCGAAATTTTGTACCGGCCGTCCCGCATTTGCTCGAGAGTTATCTGGATATCTTTATGCCAGCGGCCTGCTTTCGTTTACCGGGATTTATTCCGGATGCAGACGGTCGGGTGAGACATATGACGACGCCCGGTGATATAGACGATGAGGGACACTACACCCAGTGGGTCTATCGGATCACCTGTAAATAGGAGGATGCTTACATGGGTAAGAGAAAACCATTCGGCCAGGATCGCTGGCTGCCCGGCTGGCATAAGGTGCTAGCGGACGACGGCGCTTCCGCAAATATCTACGACGGTGACGATCGTCTGGTCGAAGTGGAGTACTACGAACTCACGGGAGAACACTGCGGTTCCGAACCTCTGGTGAACGTGCGGATTGAGACGGCGGATGGCGAACTGGTCGGGCGGCATGTGAGTCATCGGATTTCCGAGACGGCGTGTGACATTCACGTGATCGATGCGAAGGGCAGGCTACAGGTGATCCTGCATCACTCCGATATCGATCGCGGGGAACCGGTCACTATTCGCGAGGAGTGGATCGATTGATGACGCTCCAGACCCGAAAAACAGGAATAGAGATATGAACTGGGCCTCTCGCGTGAAGGTTGCGGAGATCCGCGGGTTGTATCGTTCCGAGAAGCGGGGTCTGGTCGATGAGAAATATCTGCTCGACGTGGGATGGGCGCTGTACGCTCTGTGTGAGGATGTGGTGGCCGCCGTGACGGCCATTCATCTGGGCGAGGTGCCCTGCCTCGAGTGCGACCATCCACTGCAGCGCAAGAATATTCCGGCGCCGACGGAGGCCCAGAGGACGGCTCTTCTGCGTGCGCAAAATCGCGTGGGCTGGTTTCACTGCGAGCACTGTCAGAGTCGCCTGTTGTGGCAGGATTGCCGAGATGCCTTGAAGAAAGTCCCTCGCTGTTTCGACTGTAACAAGCGGTTGAAGAAGGATGGGGCGGAGCTCCGCTGTGTTGCATGTGACAAGAGCTGGGAGGTAAAAAAATACCGGGAATCTGTGAGTCGGCGGGTATTGCTGCCCTGTCCGCACTGCCGGCAGCGATTGCGGCAACCGGTGTTCGAGCATCAGCATTCATTTGGTGGAAGGGAGAAACTTCCCGATGAGCGGAAATATCTCTGCTCCAAATGCAAAGGCAAGATGGTTCGTAAGGGGTCTAATCTCACCTGTGGCTCGTGCGATCACACTGTCCGCTGGCGGTCCTACAAGAAATCGCTGAAGCGGCGGGATGAGACGCTGGTCTGCGGGGAATGTGGTCACGAGTTTGGCTGGCAGGAGTGGCGGCGTAAGGGGCTGCGATACGGCACCGGGAATCCATCGCCGGCAGTGGAGTTCGTCGAACAGTGGCCAAAAAGCGGGACGACGCGACAGCGGATGATGCAGATCGACGTGCTGATTCAGGCGATCCATGGGCAGGGAGCCCTGGCGCCGGTATTCATCGAGGGCACCAAGGAGAGCATTCGCCAACTGCTGGACGAGTTGGCGGCAGGCTCTTGAGCTACGGAGAATCATCCAAGGTATGAGGTTGCCAATTTTGGGGAAAGCATCTAGTTCAGACATAAGTGGAGACGGAGCAAGCGTGCGATGAATAGAATTGAAATCCTTGCAGATATGGCCGGAAGGCATAGCGCACACGATGTGTACGATCTGTGGGTAGAGCAGCGGGAGAGCAGCATTCTGCTTGGGTGGGATTGTCATGACGGGAGGCAGTGCACTTTTAGCATAATGCCAGACGGCAAGGTGCAGCCGGTGGGCAGGCCGTGGTCGGCCGTGCCGCAGGGAGAGTCGTATTGCGCTGTTGGCGAAGGTGAAAGGCCATTGCGCGTCTGGCACGAGTTGCGCGAGCAGGATGGAGGGGAGCGTTTCGGTATCGCATGCACGCTGCCGAACGGTGAAAAATTCGAATTCGACGGAGATGGTGTATCCCTCCTGTTCCCCGCAGTCTGCGTCGCGGCAGATGGCACGCCGTGGGTGGCGTGGATACGCTGTGGGGATGTCGAGAATGAAGATGGGGTCGTCGATCAGTTCAACGAGATCGAGTGCGCGCATCTGCGGGATGGGAAATGGGTGCGCGAAGTGGTTGCAGATCTGCGCTATGGTCTGCTGCCAATAGCCGGCGTCTGGGGGTATCCGGGGCGTCGGCGTCGGCCGTATATCGTGCCCGACGATCGAGGGGGTGTCTGGGTGATGTGGGAACGGAAAGAACCCCACAATGGTCCGACGACAAAAGTGCCGGGCTGTTTCTGTGGGCGCAGATATGCCGATGGGTGCTGGCAAGAGCCGGTGCGGCTGATCGAGGATGGATATATGGACTACTTTCCAGCCATGCACGGCGTCGAAGACGGCACTATTGTCGTTGCTGCTCAGAAGGGATGTCCGGAGGATGGCAGGCTCGGACGCGGCGTGGTCGTCGCACTCGATGTCGCGGTCGAGGGCGCGCCGGTTCTGGAGCGGGATACCGGCTTTGAGCAGTGGCTGCCGATCCATTTGACCGAGCGCGAATTCTTTCTGCCCCCCGAACGCGAATTGGAACAGGATGGGGAGACGTATCATCTTCTATTCGGCGACCCGCATACGCATACCTGTCTGTCCTGCGATGCGGAAGGGGATCTGATCGAGTCGCTGGCGTATGCGCGCGACAGGGCGAAGATCGACTTTGTCACCATTACCGACAACGATTTTGTCTACGGTGGACGGTTGAGCGACGCGGGCTGGCGCGATACCATGGTGCAGGGGCAGGCGTGGTCCGAGGAGGGTAGATTTATCGCCATTCCGGGATACGAGTGGACCCAGACAAATTGGGGGCCGACGAGGCCGCAGCACCGCTCGGTCCTGTTTTCCTCCTACGATCAACCGATTTTGCGCTGGAGGGATGCGGAGGGGGATCCGATTGAGGCACTCGT
>JABMPG010000357.1 GCA_013203855.1 bacterium | reverse complement strand
GTCCAGCCCCGCCGTCGGCTCATCCAGCAGAAGCAGAACCGCCTCCTGTGCGACCAGCCGGGCCAGCTGCACCTTCTGACGTTCGCCGCCCGACAGCTCGCGATACAGCCGCTTCCGGAAAGACTCCAGCCCGAGATCGGCCAAGGCGCATCTCACCGCCTCCCGGTCGGATTTCCCAAGGGGACGCCCGATCCCGGCCCGGCCCGAGCGGCCGAAACCGACCACGTCTTCCACCGTGAAGGGAAGATCGGGCAGAAAATCGTGATGTTGAAACAGAAGCCCGACGTTTCGTCGGATCCAGGATCGGGGGGAGTCACAGTTCGAAAAATGAATCGTCCCCGAAGTGAGCGACAACGCCCCCGCAAGAACCTTCAGGAGAGTGCTCTTTCCCGCGCCGTTAGGACCGACAATCCCCCAGAACTCATCGGCCTCGATCCGCATGTCGAGCGGACCGAGCAAAGTGCGGCCATCGCGCTGCACTTGGGCTTGCATCAGTTCCACGAGGGTCATTGCGTGATCTTTCCAGGAGGGTCAGCGACCCGTCAACTGCGGCCCCAAGGCCGTGTTCAGCCGGTCGAGATTCTGCGTTAGAAGGGCTTCGTAGCCCTCTCCGTAGCCGGGAGTGTTCGGGAAATTGCTGAGAACCACCAGGGGCAGGTCCAACTTTTCGGCGATTGCCTCGGCCGCCTGGGTTCCCTCCTGCAGGTTGGCCACCACCGCCTCGGCCTTCAAGCCCACCAGATCCTCGAGTTCGCGCGGCGTGATATCTTCCGGCCGATCCAAGCCACCCACCACGTTCAGCCCCAGCCACTGGCAAAACTCTTTCTGATGCCAGGATACGATCACCGCGCGACCTTGCCAAGGCTCCGCCTGTTTCCGCAGACGACCGGCCAGCGCGTCCAGCCCCCGCTGGTTCGCCTCCAGATTCCGCCGCAGCGCCTCGCCCCTCTCGGGAAAACGCTCCGCCAAGGCATCGGTGATCCGGCCCTGAATAGCCAGGTAATTGTCCGGGATCAGCAGGCTGTTGGGCGTTTCGATGACAACCGGTCGCACATCGCCGGCTCCGATCTGCTCGAACTTGCCATCCAGCCCCGCCTGGTAATCATGACGCAGAACCAGCCCCGCTGACTGGATCGCCGGAAGCACGCGAGGGCTCAGGTCGAAATGGCCCGGGCACGCTCCCGGCGGCATGAGAGAAACCACCTTCGGCTCGGCCAGGTCCCCCCGCACGTCCAACGCCGCCTGCTCCAGCATGGCCGAGGTCACCACAAGAGAAGCTGGCTCCTCGCTCCCGCAACCGGTCCAGAGCGCCGACAAGAGAACCACCAGAAGAAACACATACCGCCGAAGATCAGAAAACACTATTCCACGCTCTCCTTCGATTTTCCCGCGATTCCCCGAATCCCACTGCAAACTGTAGACTTGCGGGCAACCAACTTCGAGCCCTGAACTTCTCCAAACTGTCTTTATGGAGCCATCGTATTCATCCGACTGTCGGGCAGACGGGCACAGCGGACCACGTCCCCGTTACTCGTTGTCCCGTTGGTCGGATCGTACACGATATTGTCCTTAATATCGAGCCCCCGGTCGCCATCCGGACCCGACCCCACCATTCTCCACGAACCCCACGCGGGCAACAGCTGTGCCATCCACGGCTGGGGGAAAGGCTGAGGGAAATTCCCCACATGCTGAACCAGGTTCAGATACTCGTACTGCCGGATCACCGAAGGCTCGACCTCATTCATGAAAGGATCGTCGAACATCCGGTTGATATAAGCCACTGGCGTCGTGATAGCCGGCCCGATGAAGGACATCTTGTCCTCCTTGACATTCAAGGTGGCAGGATACTCAAGGGTCACGCCATCGGGTGCCAGACGCCCATAAGGCGGATAGCGGTTACAGTCGACGGCATAGGCCTCGAGGCCGGTGGCGATGGTGCGCAGGTCGGATTGAACCCGGCTGACCTTGGCGCGAACCTGGGCCTCCAGGAAATTCGGCACGGCGATGGCGGCCAGAATGGCAATGATAGCGACCACGATGAGTAATTCGATCAACGTGAATGCCCGGCGGTGCAAATCTGCATACTTCATGGTTGCTCTCCTGTTCGGCAATTCGCGCTGAAACGCATCGTAACACGAATTGCTAATTCGTGTTACCGTATCGCCGCCGGACCCAAGGGTCAAACCTTTTCTTACGCCTCTATAGCGTTTCTCGAAAGCAATCGCGCGACGAGGGGATGTTTTGAGCCCTCGCAGAGAGCATCCTTGAGAAATTCCTGTGCTTTCAAGTACGCTCCCCCTTTGCAGCGCGTTGTCTCGCTTCCTCCGAGCGTAGCATGCCGGCCAACTCCGGCATCGGTTTTTTTCTTCGAGAAAAATTCCTTGCACTTCTCCGGCGCGTTTCCTAAACTGTGCGCCGATCGGTGTTTCCACCGCATCGGACAGGTATTAGTATGCCTGTCGCCCCTTTTGAGTCGGCTGGTGTCAGCGCAGGGGGCCGCCCGGATGGGCGATTTGCGTGGTGGGAAATGGTGGCAGCAATCCAGAGGAGGTCAGTCGTGACTGACAACGAGAACGTCCAGAACACCCCGCCCGAGGGCGAGACGGTGGAAAACTCGGCGGCCGAGGAGGCCCAGGAGCCTGAAACCGCTCAGGCGGCGCCGGTCCCCGACGAGGCGGAGGAGAAGTATCCCTACTCGGTGCGCGAGACGCGCGACGAGGAAGGCTCGGTCAAGCGCTATGTGGTCGAGGTCGAGCGTTCGGTGCTCGATGAGAAGCTTCAGGGCATCCTGAAGGACCTGCGCAAGACGGTGATGATCGATGGCTTTCGTCCGGGCAAGGCTCCCCTTCAGCTGCTCAAGAACCGTTTCGGCAAAGACGCTCAGGAAGACGCCCTGAAGGATCTGGCCACTAATGTGGGCGGGCAGATCGTAACGGCGGACTCGCTTGACGCAGTGTCCGAGCCCCAGTTGCACGAAAGCAAGGTCGAGGAAGGCCAGCCGGTGGTTCTCGAGGTGGATATCGAGGTGCGGCCGAAGATCGACGCGACGGAATACACCGATGGCGAGTATGAGATCGAGATGCCCAAGGCCGAAGAGGGCGTGGTGGAGAGACAGGTCGAACAGATCTGCCAGGCCAACGCGACCTATGAGGAGCCCGAGGACAAAGAAAAGGCTTTCGAGAAGGGCGATGGCGCTTCGGTGGATGTCGAAGTAGTGGACAGCGAGGGCAAGCGGATCGAGTCGCTCTGCCAGGAGAACGTTTTCATGCGTGATCCGTTCGCGACGCTCCTTCCGGAAGTGGCCCAGGCGATGGTGGGGAAGAAGCCGGGCGAGATGTTCACCCAGGAGGTCGAGCGGACAGTCAAGAATCGCGAAGGCGGGGACGTGACGCACAAGGACACCTATACGGTGACGTTGCGCGAGGTGAAGTTGAAGGTGGTTCCGGCCCTCGATGACGAGTTCGCCAAGGATGTGGGGGATTTTGAGAATCTGGAGGCGCTTCGCAAGCGGATTCAGGACGATCTGAACGAGCAGCGGGATCGCCAGAAGCGTCAGCAGGCAATGGAGAAGATTCTCGACCACATCATTGAGACGAATCCATTTGCCGCGCCGCGGACAATCGTGGCCGCGCAGGAATACCAGACGATCATGCGCGACTCGAACCAGTTGCAGCAGATGGGACTGAGTTTCCAGGACATCGGCCTCAGCAGCGAGGGGTATCTGGAGCAGGCGCGCTCGAATGCGGAGCGTTTCGTCAAGATCAACTTGCTGATCAACGCGATCGGCGAGAAAGAGAAGATCGAGGCGACTGACGAGGACGTGGACAAGGAAATCGAGCGCCGGGCCGAGGCGGAAGGCCGCAAGCCTCTGGCCATCCGGGCCCGTCTCGAGGCCGAGAAGCAACTGGAGGGTCTGAAGCGGGAACTGACGGTCCAGCGCGTGGAAGACTTCCTCATGGCGAAGAACCAGATCACCGTGAAGGAAGTGGACCCGGCCGAGGCCAAGAAAGCGGAAGAAGGCGAAGAAAAGGCCTGAGCTTTTTCGGGCCGACAGATCCGCGAATATAGCGCCCCCGGCTCCCATGAGCCGGGTTTTTTTTGGGAATCTGACACAGGAATTCCCGTCCGTTTCCCTTCCTTTCCGTTAAAGGTCGGCTGAGGCGGGGCCGATGAGTCTATCAGGAACGATCAGCCTGACACAGGCTTTGGAGTCGGAGCCCGCGGGAGTCGAAAATCATGGGACGCATCGAGAGAATTCGTCAGAATATTGTGGGCCGGATCATAGCGAACGATCGCTGGTGGGAGGGCAACATTCTCCAGGGCGATCTGACGGAGTCGATGAAGCAGGATCTGATCGAGCGTCATTTGTTTCGTCAGACCGTGGGCAGACGCCGTCAGATCGTGGCGCAGCTACTGGATCTTTCGGTGCGCGATCTGGTGGAATAGGATTTACGCGGGGCAGACCTCGCGGCGACAGGTGCTACTATGTCTCATCCCATCCGAGTTCTCATCGTCGACGATGACACGTCGGTTCTCGGCCTCCTGGAAGAGGTTTTCACGGGCGATTCGTCGCTGCGGATCGCAACCCTTTCCAGCAGCGAGGAGGCTTATGAACTACTAGGCCAGGAGACTTTCGACCTTCTCATCACCGACCTGATGATGCCCCAGATCAACGGACTCAAGCTTCTCGAGCACGCACTCTCGATCCATCCCGAGATCCTGGTGGTCATGATTACCGGTTACGCCTCGCTGGAAACGACCCTTCAGGCCATTCACGCGGGGGTATACGACTACATCACGAAGCCTTTCCGGATCGAGGAATTCCGTCTGCTGGTTTACAACGCGGCCGCCCGAATCCGTCTGGTGCAGGAGAACCGAGCGTTGCATTT
>JABMPG010000356.1 GCA_013203855.1 bacterium | reverse complement strand
GAACTGGGCAAAAAGGCCCAATCCCTGATGGCCGAGGGCAAGCTTGTGCCCGACGACCTTGTCGGCGCCATCGTCCGGGAAAAAGTCGCCGAGATGCAGCGCGAGGGCAAAGGCATCCTCTTTGATGGCTACCCCCGCAATCTCCAGCAGGCTGGCTTCCTTGACGCGACTCTGGCCGAGTTCGGCCTCCAGATTGACGCCGCCGCCGTCCTTGAAGTTCCCGACGAGGTTCTCGTCAAACGAGTTACCGGCCGCCGGCTCTGCGCGAGCCCGGGTTGCCCCGGCGCTTTCAACATCTATTTCGACCCGCCGAAGACTGAAGGCAAGTGCGACCGCTGCGGCAGTGATCTGACGCAGCGCAAAGACGACACCGAGGAGACCCTCCGCGAGCGGTTGTCGGTCTACCATAGCCAGACTGTTCCGCTACTGGCGTACTATGAGAAAAAAGAGGTCTTGATTCAAGTTGCGGGAGATGGTAGCGTAGACGATGTTCGCCAAGTGCTCCTGCAGGGAATCGGCGGGCGGACAGAAGGTAGTAAGGCATGATTAAAGCTAAGCCGGGGCAACACGCCGGCCTTATCAAGAGCCGTGAAGAACTGGATATAATGCGGGACGCGGGCCGAAAACTGGCGCGCGTACGGGAAGAATTGGCAAAAGCGGTCGGTCCTGGAATAACTACCCTGGACCTTGACCGTCAAGCGAGAGAGATGATCGAGGATATGGGAGCCCGGCCGGCCTTTCTGGGTTATCGCGGTTATCCGGCTACCATCTGCGCCTCTGTCAACGAAGAAGTCGTACATGGGATCCCCTCTGCCGGCCGCAAACTCAACGAGGGGGATCTGATCAGCCTCGATGTCGGCCTCATCCACGAGGGATTCTACAGCGACACGGCCATCACGGTGGCCGTGGGGCAAGTGACCCCCGAGATTGAGCGCCTGATCGGAACAACACGGGAAGCCCTCAAGGCCGGAATTGAGGCGGCCCGGGCCGGAAACCGTCTCGGAGACGTGTCCGCCGCGATCCAGAACCAAGTGGAAAGCAGCGGCTTTTCGGTAGTCCGAGAATACACCGGGCACGGTATTGGTCGGGAGATGCACGAAGAACCCCGGATCAAGAATTACGGCCGCCCCGACAGCGGCCTTCGACTTCGGGCAGGCATGGTCCTGGCCTTGGAACCGATGGTCAACATCGGTGTCTGGAACACGCGGGTCCTCGACGACGAATGGACTGTCGTCACCGCGGACGGCAAGCCTTCGGCCCATTTCGAACACACCATTGCGGTGACCGAAAACGGCGCGGAAATCCTGACGAAAGTGTAGGGAGATATGCCCAAGGAAGGCGTCATTGAAGTTGAAGGAATCATCACGGAACTGCTGCCGAACGCCATGTTTCGAGTCCAACTCGACAACGGCCACAACGTTTTGGCCCACATCTCCGGAAAGATGCGCATGCACTTTATCCGATGCCTGGCCGGAGACCGAGTCAAAGTCGAACTGTCCCCTTACGACCTGACCCGGGGCCGCATCACATATCGGTACAAGTAAACAAGGGAGCATAGATCATGAAAGTGCAGTCTTCGATCAAAAAGCGATGCACCAAATGCAAGTTGATCCGCCGACGCGGCGTCAACCGAATCATCTGTGAAAACCCGCGCCACAAACAGCGCCAGGGTTGAGGGAGGTAGTGTTTTGGCTCGTATATCTGGAGTAGACCTGCCGCGTGAAAAACGCGTTGAAGTGGCCCTGACCTACATTTATGGGATCGGGCCGACCACCGCCAAAAAACTGCTGGCCCAAACCGGCGTCAGTCCCGACACACGTGTTCGCGACCTGACGGAAGAGGAAGGCACACGCCTCGCCTCGGCCATTCAGCAGAGCAACATTCTCGTCGAGGGCGATCTCCGCCGCGAGGTGTCCCAGAACATCAAGCGCCTGATGGACATCGGGTGTTACCGCGGACTTCGCCACCGGCGCAACCTCCCCGCCCGCGGACAGCGCACGAAAACCAACGCCCGCACCGCCAAAGGGCCGCGCCCCGGCGTCATGTCCCGCAAACGGACCACCTGACAACCATTAAGGGAATGAGGATAAAGGGAAACCACCATGGCTAGAAGAGGTTCCGCAGGACCGCGAAAGGTCAAGAAGAACGTCCCAGAGGGCGTTGTTCATCTCTTCGCGACCTTCAACAACACTGTCATCACCATCACCGACATGGCGGGAAACACCGTCGCTTGGTGCAGCGCCGGAATGGTCGGCTTCAAGGGATCTCGAAAGAGCACGCCCTTCGCCGCCCAGCTGGCCGCTGAGACCTGTGGCAAAAAGGCCATGGACAACGGGATGCGCGCTGTCGAAATTCACGTCAAAGGGCCTGGTGGCGGCCGCGAATCCGCCATCCGTGCCTTGCAGAACCTGGGTCTTAAGATCTCTGTTATCAAGGATCTTACGCCCCTGCCGCACAACGGCTGCCGCCCCCCAAAACGTCGCCGCGTCTGACGCACCGCCGAATCGGCGGCACGCTATCTTCCCGAACGGCCCTCTTCGCTGGGTCGTTCCTTTCGAAAATCGGGAGGTTCACCTGAATGGATCTAAGCTTTAAACCACTAATCATGCCCCGGGGCTTGCAGCTCGACAAGGAAACCGGCACCCACACCTATGGCCGCTTCTACGCCGAGCCTTTCGAACGAGGCTTCGGAGCCACCGTCGGGAATTCCCTCCGGCGCATCCTTCTCAGCTCGATTCAAGGCGCCGCCATCACCGCGATCCGGATTGAGGGCGTCACCCATGAATACGAGAGTCTCCAAGGATGCACCCAAGATATCTCCGATATTGTCCTCAACCTCAAGCAGGTGCGACTGCGCCTCGAAAACGGCGTCACCGAGGCCAATCTGACCCTCCAGGTCAAAGGTCCACGCGACGTCACCGCTGCCGATTTTGAGGAAATCGAAGAACTCTCCATCCTCAACCCCGAACAACACATCGCCACGCTTGCCGAAGACGGTGTCCTCAACCTCGAGGTCCATGTCGCCCGCGGTCGGGGATATGTGCCTGCTCACAAAGAAGCCGACGAAGAAGATGAAATCGGAATCATTCCCCTCGATTCCGCCTTCTCTCCCATCATCAACGCCCGCTTCTCGGTCGAAAGCGCCCGTGTCGGACAGCGCACCGATTACGACCGGCTCGTTCTCGAAGTCACCACGGACGGCACCGTCGGACCCCAGGAAGTCGTCTCTGCCGCAGCCCGCATCCTGCGCGATCACCTCGGCATCTTCATTCGCGCCGAAGAGGAGAGAGGGGCGATCGCCGAAGCCGAAGAAGCGGCGGCTGAAGAACGGCCCCACGCCGAACTTGAGGAAAAACTCGACCGCTCCATCGAAGAGCTCGAACTTTCCGTCCGCTCGTTCAACTGCCTCGAAGCCGCGGGCATCAAGACCATCCGCGACCTGGTCCAGAAGAGCGAGTCCGAAATGCTCAAATACCGCAACTTCGGTCGAAAATCTCTGTCGGAAATCAAAAACATCCTCAAAGAGATGGGCCTGAGCTTCAACACCCGCATCGGAGACGATGGCCTGCCCGTCGCCCCCAAAGACAAGAAGGAATAACCAACCATGAGACATCGCAAACACTCCGGACACCTAGGTCGACCCGCCGACCAGCGTAAGGCCCTCCTCCGTAGCTTGGTCGAGGCCGTCATCAAACACGAAAAAATCCGCACAACGCAGACACGGGCCGCCGAGGCGAAACGCTACGCCGAAAAGCTTATCACCCTCGCGAAAGACGGCTCGCAGGCCAACCGGCGACGCGCCTTTGCTTTTCTTCAGCACAAGGAAGTGGTCCACAAACTCTTTGAAGAAATCGGCCCCCGCTTTACCGACCGTCCCGGCGGGTACCTGCGCATCGTCAAAGCCGGCCCCCGCGCTGGCGACGGCGCCATGATGGCCATCCTTGAAATGGTGGACCGCGAGATCAACATTGACACTCCCGAAGAGGCCGAGAAGAAGAAATCTCGGCCGCAGCGTATGCGCGAAATGCGCCGGGCCATGCAACAGCGTCGACGATAGCACTCGGTTCCCTCCTTAACGACCCGACCGGGCGTGTTCACAAAGGACATGCCCGGTCTTTCATTTTCTCCAGTCGGGCGCCTGTGGCACACCTGCCCTACGCCTGTGCAGCCACAGAAATACTGGATGCGGCGCAGTCGCCCCACCACGACCTCAAGGGCAGGTATTTGGCTGCTGTCGCCCGCAGATCAAGTCTCGAAAATCGCAAATCCAAAACGCTCGTTGCGGCCGGGCCCTAGCCGTGTTACATTTTCCGAATCAGCCTCAGCGTCATGATGCCGGGGCACGGCTTACGAAGGAGAGGATTCGATCAGACAATGAGTATCGGACTGGAACGGCGGGGCAGCCTGTTCGTCGTGGCCGCTCCCAGTGGCGGGGGCAAGTCCACCGTCCTCAAGGCTTTGCTGGGCCACATGGAAGGCCTGCGCTACTCCATTTCTGTCACAAGCCGCTCGGCGCGTGCCGGAGAGGAAGAAGGGCGCGACTTCCATTTCGTTGCCGTAGAAGAGTTCCACGAAATGATCGAGCGCAAAGAATTCTACGAGTGGGCCAAAGTCCACGGGAACTACTACGGAACCCGCAAGAAGGCCGTGGAAAACATCCTGGCCGACGGACACGATGTCGCCATGGACTTGGATGTCCAGGGCGCCTGCCAGATCAAGGGCATGAAGCCGGACGCCGTCACCATCTTTCTCCTTCCCCCCTCCATGGAAACCCTCGAGCGACGCCTCAGAGGACGCGAAACCGACGGCGACGAAGTCATCCGCCTGCGCCTCCACAATGCCGCCGAAGAAATCGCCAGCTGCGCGCTGTTCGACTATCTCGTCGTCAACGACGACCTCGACCGTGTCATCCACATCATCGAAAGTATCGTGATCGCCGAACGCCAGCGCGGCCTTCGCCAGGACCTCAAGGTCCAGGGCGAGCCACGCATCGAAGAACTCCTCAACGAACAACCCGCCTGAGACTCATTTTCCCAGCGCTTCCTGAATCTTGTCCGCAAGCGTCTGCATCGAAAACGGCTTCTGGAGAAAATGTATTCCCTCCTCCAGTATCCCGTGATGGGCGATGACCTCGTCCGTGTAGCCCGACATGAACACGACGGGCAAGCCCGGAATCTGCTCCAGCAGACGCGAGTGCAGCTCCCGCCCGTTGATCTGGGGAAGGATCACGTCAGTCAGCATAAGATCGATTTTGCCGCCCCGGCCGACCGCTTCCATGGCTTCACTCCCGCAGGCCGCGCTGAGCGTCCGATACCCCAGTCTTTCCAGAATCCGCACGGTAAGCAGCCGCACGCTCTCCTCGTCCTCCACTACCAGGATCGTTTCCCCCTGCGGTTCGTCAACGGGAACCTTCGAGGGTCCCTCCTTCACGCCGGCCTCTGCGGGGGCCACCGGCAGATAGACCTTGAACGTCGCGCCCCGGCCCGGCTCGCTATAGACCCACAACTCGCCCCCGTGCTGTTTCACGATCCCATGCACCATCGAAAGTCCCAGACCCGTTCCCTTCGTCTGTTCTTTCGTCGTGAAAACGGATCGAAAATACGGGAAAGCGTATTCGTCTCCATTCCATGCCCAGTGTCGGTAATGGCCAGGAGAATGTATGAACCCGGCTGAAAGTCTGTGTGAGCGCTGACATAGTCCGCGTCCAATTCGACGCTCTCAGTCTCCAGCGTAAGAGTTCCGCCCCTAGGCATGGCGTCCCGCGCGTTGATCGCGAGGTTCATGACGATTTGCTGGATCTGGGATAGATCCGCCCGGATGGACGGCAGACGATCTCCCAGGAACATCCGCAACTCGACATCTTCCCCGATCAACCGCCGAAGCATCTTCTCCATGTCCCGAACGACTCGGTTCAGGTCCAGCGCTCGCATTTCGAGAACCTGCTTGCGGCTGAAGGCGAGCAGTTGGCG
>JABMPG010000003.1 GCA_013203855.1 bacterium | reverse complement strand
GTTCTCATCGTAATAGAGTTGGGGGTTGTCCGGGTCGGAGTCGAAGTAGAATTCACTGGTGGGGGTGCCGGGGAGGCTGGGGTCCACGTAGCGCAGGCGGCGGTTATCTTCATCAGGGAAGAAGACACACGACCCGATCCGGGCGTCGCATAGGCGGAAGCGGATCTGGTTGAGCGCAGCCATGCGGGCGGCCCGGGAACGGGTTGGTCCGTAGATTTCCTTGATGGTGCGCGTACTGAGAAGGAAGATTGCGGTAGCTCCAGCGAGGATGAATCCGAAAATACTGAGTGAGACCATGAGTTCGGTCAGGCTCACGCCTCGTCGCTGGAAAGGGCGGGTTTTCACGGATTTGGACATGGCCTTATCTCTTCTCTCTAGTCTGTCTTCAGGGCGCTTTGCACGTGATCACGGTCTCGCGCAACACCCGGTTCTGCATCCGGGCGACCCGGGGACTCCAAGACAAGGTGGCCTCAATCTCGATCAGGCGCGCCGGGTCCGGAGCCATGGTCAGGATGGCCCCCGTGACGGGATCGCGGACGATAATCTCAAGAGTTCCGGCCGTGTCATCGGAAGTATCGTCCGGGGTTTCATTGTCCCAAATCGTCTGGGTGGATTCGGATGCGGTCCAAGTGAAAAGTTGATACCGTTCGATCTCGAGTTTCTGAGAGATGATCTGGTGTGCGCGGATTCGTTCCTGTTCGACTTCGTTCTGGATGCGGGCGTAGCCGAGGGCCAGGATCGTGGACAGGAAAACGACGGAGGCGATAAAGATGCCGAACATGCACTCGACCAGGGTGAATCCGCGCGATAGTGGATTTCGCATGTTGAAAGTCCTCACTATGAATAGGCCACTCGGGGCTTTTCATTGCCCTTCGTTTCTTATCGGAATCCGGGGACGCAGGGTTGAGGGGAAAGGAAACGCCCCCTTTTTCCATTTGCGATCTCTTGACTCATGAGATATTAGATACCCAAAGTACGGTTCAGTGCCAGAACAAACTGGAGGAGGATGAGTCGCATGAGTCTGACAAAACGGGAAGTCGTCGATCTGGCACTGAGGGCTCAGAAGCCACCCTATGTGCCGTGGAATCTGGGTTTTACGCATGAGGCGCGGGAGAAACTGGTTCAGTTCTATGGAACGACCGCCCTGGAGGATGTTCTCGGGAACCACATCCTCGGGCTGGGGAACGGGATCGGGTTTTTTACCGAATTGGGCCGGGACCGCTTCCGGGACTACTTCGGCGTGGTGTGGGACAGGAGTGTCGATAAGGACATCGGGGTGGTGGAGAACGTCACGCTTCAGGAGCCGTCCCTGGACGGCTATGAGTTTCCCGATCCGCTCGCGCCGCTGTTTTTCGAGGATATTCCGGAACGTATCGACAGACGTCCGGACAAGTTCCGCGTGTTCAACATCGGGTTCTCGCTCTATGAGCGGGCCTGGACGTTGCGCGGGATGGAGAATCTGATGATGGATTTTCACCTCTATCCTGAGTTTGTCCATGATCTGCTCAACCGGATTGGCGACTGGAATGTCATGCAGGTGCGACGGGCGACGGAGTACGACATCGACGGGGTCTACTTCGGCGACGACTGGGGGCAGCAGCAAGGCTTGCAGATGGGCTACGATCTCTGGAAGGAGTTCATCTATCCGGTTTTGAAGCGGATGTATGGCGCGGTGCGCGAGCAGGGGAAATACGTATTCATCCATTCTTGCGGGGACGTGGACGAACTGTTCGACGACCTGGTGGAGATCGGCTTGAACTGCTTCAATCCTTTCCAGCCGGAAGTGATGGACGTGCCGGCCCTGATGAAGCAGTATCACGGGCGCCTGGCCTTTAACGGCGGGCTTTCGACCCAGAAGACGCTTCCATATGGAACACCCGAGGACGTGCGGCGCGAAACGCAGAATCTTCTCGAACTGGGCAGCGGCGGGGGCTATATCTTCGCGCCGGCGCATGCCGTCGAGGGGGACGTGCCGATCGAAAACATGACGGCGTTCATCGACGTTCTTCAAGCCCAGCCCGGATATTCCCGAGGCTGACGCGGGCGGGGCTTGGCAGGCCCGAGGGACTGCGGTAAAACATTCTTGAGTACACCTTATTCGAGTGAAGGTTCTCTTTTCCCGCGATTGTGGGAAGAGGGGCTCTCCATGCGGAGGCAGCTCCATGCCGAGAAAGCATGTGATCGTTCACGGCTATGTGCAGGGCGTCGGTTTCCGCTTTTTCACGACCCGGCAGGCGGAGTATGCCGGCGTGACGGGCTGGGTCCGCAACCGGCGCGACGGCACGGTGGAACTCGAGGCCCAAGGGGATCCGGCGTCGTTGGAATCGTTTCTCGAAAGTGTTCGCAAGGGGCCTGGAGGCGGGGAGGTGTCTGACATGGACATCGAGACCATTCCGGAATCCGACCAGGATCAGGGCTTTGAGGTACGCTTCTGAGGCAGTTGGGGCGGGGATGGACACGCCGAAGCGTCAAGAGCAGATGGGTTTTCCCAAACTGCATAAAATCGGGCGGCCCTTTTCCAGTGTTCATGAAAAGGGAAGGCCGCGTTTCGTGGGCCCGCGCCTGCGACTATTCACGGGGTTCCTGTCTTCTCAGCCATGTGTGCGATGAGATACTATAGCTGCACCCCCAACGGACCTTTCAGGGCGTAGCCGAAGAGGATGGACAGGATGAAGAAGGCCGCGAGCCAGTGGATGGGCAGGCCGAGGAAATGGATCTCGGCGGGCGGATAGGCAACTGAAACGGAGCGGAAAATAGTGTCTTTGCTGGAGGGAAGCGGGGCTTCCCCGGGGTAGAGAAAAGCCTCCGCGAAGTTTGAGGTGCGGGTGAGGGGGACCGCCTGTTGTTGTTCTTCGGCGATGATAACTTTGTCCGCTCCATCCAAGGCCATCCTGCCTTGTCCCCGCAATACCACATCGTTTCCGACCGAGTGCGTCAAGGTCAAAACATGGTGGCCGGGTTCAAGAACCCGCACCCGCCAGGCGATTTCGTTCTCGGAGGGAATGCGGACGGCGGGCGTTTCGACTTCCAGCCCGCTACCGGTTTCAAGGGTGTAGGCGCCTTCCAGGACCCCGCCGTCGCGGACGGTCGCCTTCACTAGCGTTGTTTCGCCGGGGCGCAGGGGGCGCGAGGCGTATCTCAGGTGCAGTTGGGCCATGATGAGGATGACAGGGACGATCAGGATGAGGAGGGGGATGAGGGCGTGGGTCATGTAGCGCAAGGTGTCGACCAGGATACGGCCCTGCAGACGCATAAGGACGCCGAGATCGTGCTGGAACAGGTGGACGCCGATGAGGTTGCCGCTGATGCGTTCGCGAACCCGTCGGATGGCGACCTGATTGGAGACCTTGCCGAAGATCCAGACCATGACCGCGCCGGTGATGAAAGAGACGAAGACGAGCCCCCACACGGGATTCAGGAAGTGGAAGGGCCACAGGATCAGGTCGAAGAAGGTGGTGAGAGCAGTGTTGGGGAGGCGCACTAACAT
>JABMPG010000355.1 GCA_013203855.1 bacterium | reverse complement strand
GGCCAAGGAAGAGGGCAAGGAAAAGACGATCCTTTTCAACTGGTCGGGTCACGGTCTGATGGATCTGAAGGGGTACGAGAACTACATGAGTGGGCGCTTGCGGGATGTGGAGTTTTCGGAGGAAATGATGGCGCGAAGCCTGAATGCCATCAAGGATCTGCCCAAGCCTTCCAGTCACTGAGGGGCTGTGGTTTCGTGACAGTCGCCCCGCGAGCCGCGAGTTTGTGGGGCGATTTTCTTTGACAGGCATTCGGGGCGTGTCTAAACTCGCGACGGGTGTGTGGGAGGGACACACTTTCTGTGCGTTACTGAAGCGAATTCCCATGACCGGGGAGGGATGTGGGGATATCGCAAGCGAATCGGGCCAGGTGTCATGTGCCAGGGACGGCACGGAGACCGGTTGATGGTGGTTTTCGCGTGTCCCACGGAAAGGGCGGCAGTGGATCCTTCCTATCGGATGCCGTACAGCCTCCAAGTGTTCACCACGGAGGGTGAGCGTTTGTCTTTGCCCGCCGACGTGCCCTACTATTGTCGGGTGATGTCGGACACACCCTCGGGTCGATCGGTGTGCAACCGGGGGTGCGGTTTCAGTTTTGCCGGTCCGTGCGAGTCCTCTCCTTTTCAGATTTTCAGTTGTCCTTTTGGCGTCACGAACGCCAGCCTTCTGCTTCCTGAACAACCGGGCTCCGACTGGTCCGCAGCGGAAAGATGTCGTTCCGTCCGGCGGATTCTGGTGGGGGGGCGGGTTTTTCGGAATTACGTTCAGTTCACGCGTTTTGTGGAGAAGGGTATTCGGGCGGGGGCGGTTCTGGAGGACCTGCTCGAGCCCTGCGCGTCTGTTCAGTTCGAGGATCCGAACGAGCTTCGTCTGGTGTTGCAGAAATATGCGGCGGTGGCGACCGAGATCGAGCCGGTTCCGCTGGGTTCGGGCATGGGGGATTTGCTGGAGGAGTTCGGGGGGTATGGACTGCCAAAGCCGTCGGATTTCGATCGGGATCTGGAGAGCGAGATCAATCGTTGCGAGCGTTTCACGCATCCTCTTACGCTGGCTCTGGTGCGCGTGAATATGAGTCACTGGCCCGCCGCCAGATCGGACGAGCGGGTGCCGCGGCTGGTTCTGAAGGGCGTGGCGGATGTTTTCCGGCGGCATCTGCGCGATTTCGACCGGCTGACGTGCCTGGAGGCCGCGCCGGAAGATGAAGTGGATCGGGAGTGCTTGGCCATTATGCTTCCGGAGACTTATCGGGTTCAGGCGGATGTGGCGCTGCGGCGGATCCTCTGCGATGCGCAGGAGCGATTTCTGAGCCATGTGCCGCGGCAGAATGGGACCGAGGAGACGCTGTTCTTTCAGGTTGGACTGGCTCAATATCCGGTGAACGGGACCTGCGTGAGGGACCTGATGAAGAGCGGGCGGGAAGATCTGCGGCTGGCGGCCAAGGGCAGTGTCGGCGCCGCGCCGGCCCCGGTGGCCCCTCCGGATTCTCCGGCGGAATTGGATGATGACTTCACGCAGGAAGAAATGGAAGACCTGGCTTGGGGATATCAGGGACGGGAGGATGTGGATCTATGATTTCGCCTGGTCTACGGCCCGAATCGATTCCTGGTTTCCATTCCGACGTGCATGCCACGGTCTGGTCGCGTTTGTCGTCCCTGGTTCAGAGAGAAGGGGAGGGACCAGCGGAGATTCTGCTTCATGGGCCGATGGGGGTCGGGAAAACGATCCTGTTGAGGCGTTTGTACTGGGACCTGTTTCATAGCCAGGATTTCGAGGTCCCTGTTTTCTCAGTCGTCACGCCCGGCCCGTTCCGTCCGCTTCCGTGGGTTCGGCGTTTTTTGATGGAGGCTGCTCTTCAGTGGATGGCCTTTGAATATCGGGACGCCGAAATGGTGCGCTCCAACCTGCCGCCGCTTTCTTCGCTTGTCAACGGGTGCCGGGACGTGCGCCTGTATCCTCTGGCGGACGCGCTGGAGAATCTCGAACGTTTGGAGACGTCGGCTTCGGACGGTGTTTTCCTGGTGGAATGGGCTTTTGACGCTCTTTCCCGCGCGGCACGTCGAACGGGAACGCGGTTGATTCTTCTGATGGACGGCGCGGACTATGCCGTCTGGTCGCAGCGGGGCGATAACCACGCTCTGACGCGCACGGTTCCGCCTCTAGGTGAGGGGGATCTTCTTCGTCGAATATGGTCGTCCCGTTTCGCTCCGCAATCGGCCCATCCCTATCTGCCTCCGGCTCCTTCCCAGGCCGAGGACTGGGCTCTGGCGCCGCTGAATGTCAGCCTTTCTCTCGACTTCTTCGCGTCTCAGGCGCGGCAGGCCGGTCTGGATTACGATCCGCAGGTTCTGGGTGATTACATTACGCTGTGGGGCGGAATTCCGCGCTGGTTGGCGAACTATGTGCGGCAGGCGTCAGAGTATCCGCGCTCTCTGACGGAGCCGGATCATTTCCTTCAGCCTTATGTTGCCGACGTTCTCGAGGGGCCGACCGCGCGGGACCTGCAGGATGCGCTGCAGATGGCTGTGGTCGATGACGATTTCGATCCGAGCCTGATCGCCCGGACGGCGTTTGCCCGGTTGGCCTCATCCGATCACACGCCGAATATCCTCGCCACTCCTCCGTCAGCGGAGGAAGAGAAGGCTCTGCGGCGACTGGCCCGGGGCGGTCTGGCCATTTATCGCCAGGGACGGTGGGAGGTTCCCGGTGTGCCGGTCTTGGAGGATTTTCTGGATCTCTACACGGCGCGGCACCATCGGGGCGAGAACCTGGTGCGCCGCGAGGTGTCCCTGAAACGTCGTCGGCTGGTCGAGACGCCCCGGCGGACGGATGCCCGGGAGATCGGGCGCAAGCGGAACCATCTTGTTCTGATGATGCACGCTTTCCGGGGACAGGAGGTACCGGATTCCCTGTTGCATAGCGCGAACCGGATCGAGGGCGAGCCGCTTTTTGAGAGTGAGGGGTCTTCCGAGCATGCCCATACCCAGGCTGCGGGACTGGCCCGTGCGGCTGCCAGTGCGACTCGAAGCGCGGGGATGGGCAAGATGACACGCCTGCCGTATTGCATCGGGGCCTTCCCGCTGGAGATGCCTTCGCGTCCGCCGGACATTGAGGGGGATTCTCTCCCGGGACGAGCCACCGGGCGGGCCGCATCCGTTCCGCGTCTGCCGGATATTCCGGCTGTTCTGGGATGGTGCTTTCAGGAGCCCGAATGCTATCGGAGCGATGAGACGCTGTGGGTTGCCTATCTTTGCGCGGCATCGGTTGTGACTACGTCGGAGATCGAGCAGACGGAGCGGACGAACCGGCGTCTGGCCCGTGAGTTCAACGTGCAGCGGGTTCGGGGATGGATTGTTTCAGACGGGCGATATTCTGCCGAAGCTCTCGAGGAGATGGAGAAGCGGGGCTTTTTCACTTCGCGGTGGTCCGATTGCGAGCAGTTGGGCGAGCGGGTTTTGCAGAGGGCCGTCAAGAGCGGGTCGGCTCCGAAGCCGGGTCGCCATGCGCGTATTCTTCAGGCGGCCTCGGATTCGGAATCGGAGAAGGTGATCGAGTTGCTCCTGCCGCCAAAGCCGGACATGGAGTTGGTTGCGGCAACGAGTCTCGAGCAACTGGCCGGGGCTTGCGGATTTGACAAAAATGCCGTGGGGCAGATGAAGATGGCGGTGCTCGAGGCCTGTCTGAACGCCGCGGAGCGTAGCCGGAACTCGGAAAAGATGATCCGCGTGCGAATGGAGGGGACTCCCGCTCTGTTCACGATTATAGTGGAAAACGAGGGCGAGACCTTCGACCCGCAGCTTGTCGAGGAGCCGGTTCTGGCGGACAAGATGGGGCAGGCCTACAAACGCGGGTGGGGCTTGCACCTGATGAAAAAGTTCATGGACCGGGTTTCCTTCGAGCCGTTTGATAGAGGGACTCGCCTGCGCATGGAAAAACGGAATCCGTCCTTTCAGTCTGAACGGGACGAAGAGGCTATGCCGAAGGTTTGAAGCCATGGGAATGCAGAATGTCGTGGAAATCGTCGAACATGAGGACTACGCGATCCTCTATCCACGGGGCTATCTGAACGGTCCCCTAGGGCAGCAGATCGACAGCGCCTGCGGGGAGTTGATCCAGAAGGGACTGGGGCGGATCGTCATCAGTTTCGAGGATACTGAGACGATGAACACGATGGTGG
>JABMPG010000354.1 GCA_013203855.1 bacterium | reverse complement strand
TGACGGCGATGACGCCGATGGGGCAGGAAACGCGGTAGAGATCCAAACCCTCGTCCATCTCAGTCGCCATCAGGACACGGCCGATGGGATCGGGCAGGGCGGCGACGCTGCGCAGGCCCTCGACAACGCCATCGAACTTGCTGCCGCGCAGGTCGAGGCGTTTCGCATTGGCCGCCGTCAGGTCCCCCCGGACGATCATCTGTTCGGAGGCGGTCAGATCCTTCTGGTTTTCGGCCAGTACAGATTCGCGCTGCTCCTCCAGTGCACACGCCATCGCCTCAAGGGCGGAATTGCGGGCGCCGATAGAGAGAGCGGCCAATTCGAGCGAGGCGGCGCGGGCCTGACGGGCGGCTTGGGCAACAGGGCTATCGGGCATCGCGGGGCCTTTCGGGTTCAGAGTTCGCAGTCCATTCTGCATTTGCACACTTCATCTGTTTCTCATCATCTTTTTCGCCGTCTCGAGGTCCTCCGGGGTGTCGACTCCCCTGCTGTCGTGGTTCGTTTCCACGACGCGGATTCGCATGTTGTTTTCGAGAAAGCGGAGCTGTTCGAGTTTTTCGATCCGTTCGAGAGGGCTGGGCGGCAACTGGACATATCGAAACAGGGCGTCCCGTCTGTAGACATAAAGGCCGAAATGCTTGAAGCCCCAGAAGGGCTCACCCTCCGTCCCCTTCAGTACGCCCATGTCCTCTGGAGTCGCCCGGACCAGGCTGGGCAGGGGCGAGCGGGAAAAGTACAGCGCCCGTCCGTCGGGGTCGCAAACGACCTTGACGATATGGGGGGAAAGGTAGTCCTGCTCGGTGCGTAGGCGGATCATGGCGGTCGAGGCCGAGCACTCCCAGTCTCCCTTGAGTGCTTCGACGGCCAGATCGATCACATCCGGCGGCATGAGGGGCTCATCGCCCTGGACGTTCACAATGATCTCGGCCTCTGGCATATCGGCCACGGCCTGGGCGATGCGGTCGGTGCCCGAGGGGCATTCCGGCGAGGTCATGGCCACTTTCACGCCGTAGCCGCGAACCACTTCGGCGATCCGATCGTCGTCGGTAGCCACCAGGACGTCGTCCACCGTCCGGGCCTCCCGTGCGCGATCCACGACGTGCAGGACGAGGGGCTTTCCCGCCAGGTCGGCCAGCGGCTTTCCGGGAAACCGGGTCGAGGCGTAACGGGCGGGAATGACGGCGACGGTGGTCATGGAGATGAACCCGATCTATGTTCGGTAGTCCGAGATAAGATGTCTATCAGTCTGAAAGCCCTTACAAGCATTCTTCATTGGACACTCCTGGCATTTCGGCGTGTCGTGGTTAAAGCAGACTTTTGTCCCGATATAAATCAACCCATCATCGATCTCCGCAACCCCGTATGGGCTACCCGTGCTGAGCAGCATGGCCTGGGGCAATCTCTGGATTTCGATGCTTCTCGGCTCTCTGCTGTGACTACGAAGATGCTCACGGCAAAGGAGAACGTAGTCAGGCCATACGGAAGCAGTGTCGCCACGAGTCGCCTTCATTCCTCTGATGTTTGTAACCCGAATGTAGTGAAGCCCCCCTTTTCCTGCTCTTCTTTGAATAACAAGCCTCTTCGCATACTCTTCCTCATTTGCGTACGCGAGAAAGAAGCCGGTTCGCCAAAGGACCCTTCCCGCATTGCTGTCGAAAGGTATTTCGTAGGACATGTCTCCCCAACTGGGGTGGGTATCTCTCAGTAGACCGAAACTTGAAATCGCCCATTTCGCAAACAGATGACATGCCTTGTCCCCGACAGCCTTTCCCAGACCATACCGGGGACTGTCTTTGAGCATCGAGCTCATCTCTTCAGCGGATTTCCACTTCTTGAGATAACGGGTTAGCACATCCTCTCTGTTTTCTTCAACTGAGTCCTTCTCAAGAAGAAGGGGCAGCGCAAGTGGCACACCCCATCTAAAAACGGCGTAATTCAAAGCTTGATGGGAATTATCCATGAACAGGTTGTATTTGCTTGCTCTGGACTGGTTTTCCGCTGCCCATATGGCCGATCTTGCATCCTTTATGCTGTCATGGGTTTCGAGAATTCTGTCAATAGCGACCCCTATTTCGCGGAAAAAAGACAGGGGACTATGGAGAAATCGGATTTCCCGTCTGTATAGAGCATTCGTGACGCTCAAGAGCATCTGACGAATTCCGACGATATCCGGCCCCTGATCAAGAACAGCGCTAAGCACGAGATAGCGCAGAAGCACCTCTCGCCGGGTACATGCCCCGTCTCTGCGATCAAGGTTTACGGAGTCGAGCGAGCCGTTGGGAAGAAGAAAAGGCGCAAAGGGTTCCACCTTCCCCAAGTCCGGAGGGGCGGGATTGAGATGGCCAACCTGTGCAATCTCAGAGATCAGTCGCATCGGATCGGGCATGGGAGAAAACCTTCAATTCTCAAGGATATCAAGCTGCATCCGATTGGACCGCACCTTCAGATTGGAACTCTTGATGACTCTCTCGATCGACCATCGACCCCGACCGAATTCTTCGG
>JABMPG010000353.1 GCA_013203855.1 bacterium | reverse complement strand
TCGGGGGGCAGCTTGGCCCTCGCGTTCTGCACGGCGCGTCACAACCACGATCTCTTCCTCCAAGGGGTGCGGGACACCACCGGCGAAATGCCTGTTCTTGGCGGCGCGGCCATCGGAGTTCTCACCGAAGACAACCTGGGCTATGAGGGCGCTCAAGCCGCAGTGGCCATCCTGCCCGATTTTCTGAAATGCGAAATCGCATCCGCCGGCGGACTGGATCTCGACGAGGCACAGACCGGCCGGGAGTTGGGAAAGCAACTGGCCTCCCGCCGGCACGACGACGAACAGGTTGCCCTCCTTTTCTATGACAGCGTCCGCTCCGCTCCGCCCCCGGCGCCAGTGCTGAATGTCTCTTCCCGGTTGCTCTCCGGCTTTGAGGAAACCATCGGGTCTCCCCCCGAAGTGGTGGGCGCCGGCCTTGTCGGCAGTTACGGGTTCCCTTCGGGAAAAGTGTATTGCGGGGACCGGGCCGAAGCCCAGCACGCGACAGCGGCCCTTCTGCGCGGCCAGTTCGTCGTCCGCACGTCGATCTTCCACGGCTGCGTGCCGATGAGCGACTATCATGTGATCACACGGATCGAAGGAAACATGTTGTACGAGATCGACGGATGCCCCGCCGTGGACGTGGTGAACCGTCTTCTGGGCGGGGATGAATGGCAGAACTATCTCCCCCTCCTTCTCGTGACCCTCGGCGTCAACCACGGTGAAAAATACGGCCCGTATATTGAGGGCAACTACGTCAACCGTCTCATCGTGGGAGTCGTGCCAGAACGGAAAGCACTGGTGCTTTTCGAGGCGGATTTCGAGGAGGGCATGGAATTTCAGTTCATGCGACGCAGTCCGGAACTGATGGAGGAATCCACCGAAAAGGGCTGCAGAGCCGCGCTGGCGGATTTTGACGCCTCCGGGATCTCCCCCAGTTTCGCCCTCTACATCGATTGCGCGGGTAGAACCGTGAGTTTCTCGGGCGGACGTCGTGAAGAAGCCGCCATCGTTCAGCAGATCGTCGGCGACCGGGTTCCTCTTCTCGGCTTCTACTCCGGCGTGGAGATATCCCGCCTGCTGGGACGCAACCGAGGACTTGATTGGACAGGGGCCCTCATGATTGTGGGCCGGAAGGATCTGCAATGAGTGTTCCCCAGGATACCCTCGAGCAGAAGTGCCGCTATCTATCGACCAAGTTGGAGGAAGCGGTGGCCGAACTGGTGTCCGGCGATTTGCGCAACCTCATTCTGACCCGGGAGAAACACCAGGCCGTGGCGGCCTTCCACTTCATCCGGGTCATGCAGGAGCGGGCCGAAGAATCTTTTCGCGTGGCGGATCTGTACCGCAACGTCGTGCGCTCCATCACCGCCGAAATGGGAGTCGACGCCGCCGCCCTGTTCCGTGTCAACCATCGAGAGCGGTTGATCGGCGTGGTCGCCTGCGATAACCTGCGCGAATCGCCCCCCGAGGAACTGCCGGAAGAGTTGGCCGAATCGAAAGCCCTCCTCGTTCCCATGTTCGCCAACCGATCCCTTCAGCCGGACGGTTTCCAGAAGTGGGTCCGGGAGGTCCTGACCTTTCCCTTTTTCGTCTGGTATCCCTGGCGGATCTCCGAGGACGAAACCCTGTTCCTCTTCGCCGGCAATCAGAGTGAGGACTTTCTCTCCCGGCGCCCCTTCACCCAGGAGAGCCTTCAGATTTTCGGCGCCATCGCCACGGTGGTGCAACTGCATCGCGAGAACATCGACAAAACGCGGGAGCTGCTGCGGCGCAAGGAAGGGCAGATCGATTTTCTGGCCGACATTCTGCGCTCGGCGCCTTTCTCGGTCGTGGCGACGGACGGCGAGGGCCGAATCATCTATGTGAATCGGGCCATGGAAGAAATGTTCGGGCGTTCGGCCATGGATCTGCTGGGAAAGGACCCGATGATCAACACCGCCGATCCGGACCCGGAATCACTACGTCAGGAGATCTTGCAGACGGTTCAGGCCGGGGACGTGTGGCGGGGTGTCATCCCCTCTCGGCGCAAGGACGGCTCGCTCTTCGATGCGGGGGCATCGGTCTATCGTCTGGAAGACCGAAAAGGAAATCCCGTGGCCATAGTAACGTTCCTGGAGGACATCAGTGAACGCAAACAGGCCGAAGAAGCCCTGCGTCTGAGCGAAAAACGGTACCGCCGCCTATTCGACAGCGCCGCCGACCTCATCATCGTCATCGATGGCAAGGGCGAACTCCTGGACCTGAACAGGCGTTTCATAGAGGAAAGTGGCTACAGCCGCGATGAAATGCTGGGGCGCAGCATCTTCACCAGTGGAATCCTCACCGCCAAATCCGTCCTGCTTACCACCCGTCACCTCGCCAGCCTTCTCACGGGCAACGAGATCCCCACCTTCGAGGTCGAAGGGGTACGCAAGGATGGCGTCCTGATCCAGTATGAAGTCCGCGCCGTGCGCTTTGAAACGGAGAAGGGGCAGTTTGCAGTCCAGGCAATCCTCCGCAACCTAACTGAACGGCGAGAAGCCGCAGGCGTTCTGGCCCGCCTCGCTACGGCCGTCGAGCAGGCCGCTGAGGCCATCGTGATTACCGACGCCGGAGGAAAGATCCTCTACGCCAACCCCGCTTTCAGCCGCATCACGGGATACGATCCGCAGGAAGCTCTCGGCCAGACCCCCCGTATTCTCAGAAGTGGCCGCCAGACTCCTGGGTTCTACGAAAACCTCTGGCAAACCATCAAGTCGGGCCAGGTCTGGACGGGCAACTTCACCAACAAGCGCAAGGACGGCACCCTCTATAGCGAAGAAGCCACTATCTCCCCGGTACGGGATGGTCGGGGCAATATCGTGAACTTCGTGGCCGTGAAACGGGACATCACCGAAGAGATGCGCTTGGAGGAACAGCTACGCCAAGCGCAGAAGATGGAAGCGGTTGGCCAACTCGCCGGAGGCATTGCCCACGACTTCAACAATCTTCTCCAAGTTATCCGCGGCTTTTCGGAGATGGCTTGCGGCTCCCTCCCGGAGGACCATCGGGGGAAAAAGGACCTCGAACAGGTCATGCACGCAGCCGACCGGGCCTCGGATCTGGTGCGCCAGCTACTCACGTTCAGCCGTCGCGATGTGTCGCGACCTCGCCCCCTCGACCTCAACCAGATCACCCAGGATCTGTCGAAAATGCTCCTCCGGCTGGTGGGCGCTCACGTCGAACTCGAACTCCGTCCCGAAGAAGAACTCCAGGCCGTCCTTGCCGACCCCGGCCAGATCGAGCAGATTCTCGTCAACCTGGCCCTAAACGCTCGCGACGCCATGCCGGAGGGCGGCCGGATCGTCATCGAAACCGCCAACATCACGCTGGATCAGGCCGCGTGCGAGGGACACCCCTGGGCCAAGCCGGGGGCTTTCGTGACCCTCGTCGTCGCCGATACCGGCGTGGGAATCCCTCCAGACGTTCAGCGGCGCGTGTTCGACCCCTTCTTCACCACCAAGGAGGTCGGAGAGGGCACCGGGCTGGGGCTCTCCACTGTCTATGGCATCGTCAAGCAGCACCAGGGCCTCATAACCTTCCAGAGCCGCCCTGGCCAGGGAAGCCGCTTTCAGATCTGCCTCCCCGCCGCGGACCAACC
>JABMPG010000352.1 GCA_013203855.1 bacterium | reverse complement strand
CCCTTCTGGCATCCCGGCGAGCTTCAACACGATCCGGGGAAGATGAATGCTCCGGTTGGGGTGGCCGATACGGACCGAATCCGAAACATGCGGGCGCACTACATGGACAAGGTGGCGCTGATCGACCGATATGTGGCGGAGTTGGTTCAGGCACTGGAGAAACGCGGTCTTCTGGAGAACACGGTCATCATTTTCACGTTGGACCATGGGGATTGCCTGGGCGATTTCGGGATCGTGGACAAGCGCTACTTCTACGAGGGAAGCGCGGGAGTGCCCTTTTTCATGTGCGGGCCGGGTGTGCCGCACGAGGAGCGTAAGAATGGGCCCCGGGTGAGCCGCATGCTGATCTCGCACCTTGATCTCTATCCGACTGTCTGCGCTCTGGCGGGCGCGGAGAATCCAAGGGACAAACGGCGTTCGGGATGCGACATTGTCGCCATGTTGAAAGGCGACGCGCCGGGGCACACCGAGATCATCGGGGAGTTGGCTACGGAGGTGATGGTTCGGACGGGCAATTGGAAACTGGTTTACGATCCGGAGCAGGGGGGCGTTCAGAATCTCTACAATCTGGCGCGGGATCCGAACGAGGAGGAGAATCTGGCCGGGGGAGCGGGCTATGAGAATGTGACGCTCGATCTGGTTCGGCGGCTTCTCGATCATAAGGTGCGGCAGACGCAGTCTACGCATATCAAAGAAGAGCAACGTTTGCAGCGCGTGCATATCCCCGGCTGAGGCAGGAAGATGCGGCATCCTTCGATTGTTGAGAGAGTCGAACAGTTCAAGTTGTACTACGCGCGGAAGAACGAGCGGCCCCTTTTCGGTTTCTTTCTGGGTAGCGAGTACCCCATGGAGCGTTACCCCGCTTCGGCGGAACTGCCGTCGGGTCGGCCCCTGTGTCCAAGTGATTTCAGGGTCGACAGATATGTGGAGGATTGCGTACGGCTTTTCGAAGCCCATGAGGCGTGTGGTGGGGATTTCATCTATAGCGCCTGCGCGTATTGGGGAACTCCGTGGCTCGAGGCGGCGCTCGGATGTCCGATCTTCGCCGATCATTCCACGGGTTCGATTTCGACTCGGCCGCCGGAGGGATTCGGGGGCGCGGCGTCGATCCCGAACTTCGATCCGGCGTCGCCGTGGATGGCGAAGGCGCGGGAGTTTCTGGTGCGGCTGGGCGAGAAGAGCAGGGGACGTTTTCCGCTGGCGACGACTCGGATGCGGGGGATTTCGGATCTGCTTTCCGCTTTATTTGGCGGGGAGGGCTTTCTGTTTGAACTCATGAGCGATCCGGGAGCATTGGATCCGCTCTGCGAAAATCTGACTGACTTCTGGATCGAGTTCGGGAAGATGCAACTCGAACATATCCCGCTTTTCCACGGGGGAGTGGGGTCATTCTATTATTATATGTGGGCGCCGGAGGGCACGGTGTGGCATCAGGAGGACGCGGCGGCCCTGCTGTCGCCCTCGCTTTACGATGAGGCGATCAGGCCGTGGGACGAACAGATCGTCGGCGCGTTTCCGCATTGCATTATGCACACGCATCCGAGCGGGTTTGTGCCCTATGACGCATATCTGCGGATGGGCATGACGGCGATCGAAGTGCATATCGACGAAGGGGGGCCGCGGGCGGAGGCGTTGGCGGGGATCTACCGGAAGATTCTCGAGGTTTGCCCGTTGCTGATCTGGGGAGACATTCCCGAGGGCGATCTCGACTTCATCTTCTCGGAACTGGCGCCGCAGGGCCTGGCGGTCCAGACGGTTGTCCAATCGGCCGAACATGCCCAAAATCTTTTGAAGCGATACTCGCCAAAGGAATAGAACGGACAAGACAATGGGACAGACGAAACGGAAATTGCGCGAGGGGAAACCGGCTTTGGGAGGCTGGGTCATGACGGGCCATCCCGTCATCGCGGAGCTGATGGCGGGGGAGGGGTTCGATTGGATCTGCGTGGACATGGAGCACACCGCGACCGACTACGCCTCTTTTCAGAGCGTCGCCCAGGCCCTGGGGCGCTACGACTGCGATCTGCTGGCGCGATTACAGGACTGCGATCCCGTGCAGGCCAAGCGGGTGCTGGATGCCGGGGCGGACGGGATCATCGTGCCGATGGTCAACACGGCGGAGCAGGCGAGACGGGCCGTTGCGATGGCAAAATTCCCGCCCGACGGCATTCGCGGCGTGGCCTTTTCGCGCGCATCTGACTATGGTCGCGGTTTCCAGGAGTATGTGAGGGATCATAACGCAAACGTAATTGTGGCAGTGATGCTGGAGCACATCGAAGGGGTTCGGAACGCGGACGCCATTCTCTCCACTTCGGGGGTCGATGCGGCCTTTATCGGACCCTATGATCTTTCATGTTCGATGGGATTGCCGGGGCAGTTGGATCATCCCGAGGTGATATCGGCTCAGGCTGAGATCCTCGCGGCATGTCTGCGTCATGGCGTCGCGCCGGGGCTGCACGTGGTGCAGGTCGCGCCAGAGCGGATTCGGCGGAGCATTGAGCAGGGCTTTCGTTTTATCGCGTGCGGGCTGGATACGGAATTCATCATTCACTCCAGCCGCGCCATATTGGAAGGGAACCGGGACAATGGGTGAAGTGGTGATCGTGACCGAGCGTGAATATGTGAAGGGTCGGGCGGTGTTCGAGGCGGAGAGCCGCTTCGGCGTTCAGCCGGCTTCGGGGGACGAGAAGTCGCTGGCGGAGGCGGTTCGTTTGACGGGCGCGCGGGCGGTGATCGTCGGTGTGGAGCGGTACGAAGGACTGCTTTACGAGGCCCTGGAGAATTCGGGTGGCGCGCTCATTGCGCGTTTCGGCGTCGGTCATGATGGCGTAGACAAGGAGCGGGCCCGGAAGCACGGGGTTTTTGTCACGAACACGCCTGGCGTGCTCGACTCAAGCGTGGCGGAGCTGGCGATGTGGATGATCGGGGCGCTTCTGCGGGGGCTTGGCTCCTGCGATTCCCGGATGCGGGAAGGGGATTTCTCGTCGCCTTCGGCGGGGTGGGAAGCGCGGTCTCGACTTCTGGCCGTGATCGGTTTCGGGGCGATCGGGCGTCGTGTAGCGAGTGTCGCCCATCAGGGCTTCGGCATGCGCGTGCTGGCGGCGGATATCCGGTCGCGGGAGGAACTGGAGAAGATCGAAAACCGGTCCTTTGAGGAGATTCGGGCTCACTATGGGCTGGAAGATTACACGTCGGATATTGATGACGTTCTGGGGCGCGCGGATATTGTAAGCCTGCACCTGACGGCGACCCCTGAGACTCGGCATTTTATGAACGCGCGGCGCTTGGGGCTGATGAAGCAGGACGCTTGCCTGGTCAACACGTCGCGGGGGAGTCTGATCGACGAGGCGGCCCTGTATGGCGCGCTTGAGGTAGGCCGACTGGCGGGGGCTGCTCTGGATGTCTACGAGAGCGAGCCGTACAAACCAGTGGCGGAGGGCAAGGACCTGCGCACTTTGAAAAACGTCTTCCTGACGCCGCACATTGGCTCGAACACGCGCGAGGCGAACGAGCGGATGGCGCGGGCGGCGCTTTCCAATGCGGGGAATTTCCTGGCGGGACATCTTGATGCGCTGAACCGCGTGGACAGGTAGACATGAACTCCCACCAGCGATTCCAGGCCACCTGCAATCACCGAAGCCCGGACTGGACGCCTATCGACTACCTGGCCCACCCGGATCTGGATCGGCGGTTGCGGGAGGCGCTGGGTGTCGAGACGGAGGAGGGGCTTCTCGATTCTCTGGGGTGCGATTTTTTCTACCTGCCGGGACGGGACATTTCGCAGAACGAGGGGTTTTCGCCATTCTATAGGGGGCGGCGGCTCGATGTGACGGATCGGGAGCGGACGTGTCCTTTGGGAATCCGATGGCGTCGGAAGGTGGGGGCGAGCAAGTTCGCGGTGGATGAGGCGATTGCGGGGCCGCTGGAAGATGCGATGTCGCCCGCGGATGTTCTGAACCATCCATGGCCGAAGGCGGAGGATTTTGACTTTTCACATCTGGTCGGGGAGGCGGAGCGGCATAGTGACCGGGTGAGGATTGGCGGGTTGTGGACGGGGATCCTGGGGGATAGCTATCGGCTTCACGGGTTCGAGAATTTTCTCCTGAACATACGGATGAACCCCGAGTTGATTCACGCGCTGGTGGACCGGATGACCGAAGTTTACCTCGACTTGAACGATGCCGTCTTCTCGGCGCTGAAGGGCAAGATGGAGGTGTGGTTCTTCGGCAACGATTTTGGCAGCCAGCAGGGG
>JABMPG010000351.1 GCA_013203855.1 bacterium | reverse complement strand
TTTCAGTATCGATGAAACCCCGGAAGTAATTCGTCCACAACAAGAAGAGAGAACAGGATCAGGCCGAAGCCCAGAATGGAGACTATCGCGAAACGCTTGCCCTGAAGAGACAATACCCGGCGCAGAAGAATCGCCACGCCATAGATGACACAGGCCACCGCGCCCACCACGATCTTCGGATCCGCCCAGACGAACATCCCCTCGATTCGATAGAACATATACTCACCCAGGATGATCGCCACCACCAGAAAACCAAGGCCAAAGTGAACCGCCCGATACCCCATGTTTTCGAGTTTCGATAGCGATGGAAGCCGTTCAAAAATGCGCCCCACGCGATGTCCTTTGATCTGCCGGTACTGCGCAAGATACATGAAAGAGAAAACGGCCGAGAGACAAAAAGCGCAGTAGCCAATCAGAGCCATCGCCACATGAAGACCAAGGAGAGGCGATTCCGGTATGGAGTTCGCCCCCGGAGACGCGTGCAGGCGAAAGGTGGCGATCACCTGTAGAATCAGCGGAAGAACCAGCACCCACAGGCCCATATCCCGTTCCCGCGAAATCCACTCGATCAGAAAATAGGTGAACGTCAGGGAGAGCGCAAGGGCCGTCAAAGTCGACGCGAAAACGCTGATATCACGTCCTCTTGCCCCAACCAGATAGACCAGATAGGCCAGGTGAAGGACCATAACAGTCACAATGCCGACGCGGGTCAGAACCCGCCGATGACTGTCCTCGCGAGCCCAGAAATACCGGGCGTAGAGCGCAACCAGAATGGCATAGAGCGAGCAAAGAAGAAGGGAAAGTCCCACGGGAAGCGTCATAGGAAAAAGAGGCCTCTATATCTGGCCAAGTCGTTCAATTTCAATCTCTTTCATCTTCTCTTGACCGGGCGGCCCCTGTAAAGGATTTTTTGCCTCAATAGCCCAGTGGAGAATGGTTGACGTTGTGACAGAACACATAACATTCTCCCTGGCCCGGACCCAGAGACTGGTACTCCAGCCGCCGCGTCACCAAATCCGGCGAAGCGACCGAAACATCGAAGTTGATGAGATGGGCATTGCCCTGCGTAGTACCCTCACCGAGAGGTATCCCGTGCGGATCGTGACACACGGAACACGGGGTACGCATCTGAGCAATGTGCAGTTCATGCCCCGGAAAACTCTCATTGAGCAGAATGCTCTCGCGGCTATGGCACTCGTAGCACAACGCGTAGGACTGGCTGCTCTCCTGAACATCGTCGCCCGTGTCATAGCGCCGGGAGAGGAGAAAAGCATGGGACGAACCATGAGGCCCGGCCGGGCCCGTTCCCTCGGGAACCGCACCATCGTTGTTATGGCACTCGGAGCAATAGATAACGCTCCCCTCGTCCAAAGGCTGAATCAGGCTCGGCACGTCGGGATTCACCCCCGGGGCCTGCACCGGATGATAGGACGGACTGGAGGGAGCAAATTCGAGCCGAGTATTCAGGGACGGCACTTGACGTGGGATGGCGTCGAAGGGCTCCGCGCCGCTCTCGGCATGACACTTGAAGCAGATTTCGTATTCGTACCGAGATTCCTGAAGAGGCAAACCAGCGGCGTCGACGCCGGAGACCCCCTCCAGCACACCCTTGACAAAAGGCGCCTGGGCCGTGCCTTGGTGGGCTCGGTGCGGATTATGACAGTCGGCGCACTCCACGTGATCGGAAACATTCTGCGGGTCCTCGCCCGTTTGATGGACGCCCTGTGTCTGCGCCACGGGATGGCGAGACATCTTCTGGAAAACCGCCTGAACATCAGTGGAAGCCGTGAACCCATCATGGCAGACAAAACAGACTTCCTCCTCGATCGCCGAGCTGACAAGTTCGGCCTGCCCCGGGGCGTGGTGCGAACGATGGCAGTTCAGGCAGGCGTTTGCCCCCACCGTCTCATAGTCGGTATGAGGCCAAGGGTCCTGCCCCGCACCACTCCGGGTCATCGGGGAAAGGGCGTGGGGCGTCAGATCGAAGAAAGAATACGTGTGGCACTGGCGACACAACGCAGCCTGCGTATTATCCATCACTAGAAACCGGCCCCACTGATCGTCGTGGGGATCGTGACAACTCGTGCATTGGAGTTGCCCCGCCGAGTCGAGACGAACACGGGGATCCCACTGGCCAGGCGGCGACAAACGATCCGGCGCCTGCGAGAGGGAGATCTGATACTCGAAAGAGACGGGATGATCATCGCGCAGGTCGGTCCCGATGAGCCCGCCGCCAAAGGACATGAAGCCGCCACCGGTCATGGCCAGGATCTGTTGCTCACTGAGCAGGTCCCCCAGCGCAATGGTGCCGTCATGGCAGCTCAGACAGAGCTTCGACGCGCCTGTGGGTTGTCCCGGTTGCGCGATCAGCGAAGGACTGTCGTAGGGCAGATACGTCGATACAGGATCGTTACGGTTCCAGAGCGGAGCCTCGGTGCGCGCTGCGTGAGGCGTATGGCAGAAAATGCAGATCCGCTCTTCCGTCAGCGCATGCACATCCCCCGGACCCGTGAGCGACAGATTATGCACGGTCTGCTCGATGTTCTGGGCGGATGCCGACATCAGAGGAACCAGCCCCGCCAAGAGAATGAGTTTCCAGAAAGAGACAGCACGGCGGGGCGAATGGCCCCCTTCGAAGATGGTCGTCATTTCTCGCTTTCCCTCTCTGGCCCGCTCTCCCCGTCTCTCAGGATTCGGAACACCTGCACCCGGCGATTATAGCTGTCGGCTACGAAAAGAAGCCCTTCGACCCGGTCGCAGACCACGTCCGCAGGCAGCCAGAATTCCCCCGGACCCTGTCCGGACCTCCCGACGTGCATCAGGAGCCGACCTTCCTTGCCAAAGACCTCCACGGCATCATACAGACCCTCGACAACGTAGACGCGTCCCAGATCATCGCCGGCGATTCCCTTCGGCTTTGAGAAACGCCCCGGACCATCGCCGAGCCTGCCAAGAATAGTCAGCGGCTCCCCACCCTGCGTCAGAACCTGGCCTCGGAAGTTCATCGCGTCCGTCAACAGCACCTGCCCCGCCTGCCCGATCTCGACATGCGTCGGAAAGTTGAATTCGCCCGGCTGCTTCCCGCGACCGCCAAAGCGGCGCAGCTCCCCCCCATCCAGATCCAGCGCCACCACGGCATGAGCCAGTACATCGACCACATAGATCTCCTGCCGCTCCCGGTCGATCGCCAGTCCGGAAGGACGCCCCAGTTCCACCCTATCCGCGAATCTTCCCAACCAATTTCCCTTTTCGTCGAACGCTTCGAGAGAACCCAGTCGGGAATCGCTCACGACAATCCGACCATCCCCAAGCGCCACCACGTCCACCGGTGACGGCAGCCCGCCGGGGCGGTCCGGCCCGCAGGTCGCGTATCGCCGACGTTGCCAATCATAGAAATGCACCATCCCCCGCCCCGGATCCGTCACCAGAAGCCCCCCCGCCGGATGCAGACCCAGACCGAAGGGACGGGACATCGAGGAGTCCTCCTTCCCGCCTACCCAACCCGAAAACCGTTTCCAGAAGCCAGCCGGTCTAAAAAGGTCCTCCGTCTCACGTATTTCTGCCACGAACGCCAACCGTGGAGTGTCCGGCGAGCTGGGCCAGACCATGCCCTCGGGGCCCCTCTCGGGAAAACCTTTCCAGTCCGCGCTCGCGCACGAGACCGCTCCAGCCGCCAGACAGAGCAGAAGGAACGCGAAGCCGTGAGAGAACAGCCTTCGGAAGAGCCGACAGGGAATCTGGAGAATACGCTTTCTCAAAACTCGCGCGCCACCTTCAGGAAAAGTGCATAGGTATCCCTCTTTGAATCGAAGCGGTCCCGCTGCTCCATCCGGCCGCCCAGGCTGAATCGGAGCTTGCGCCACCGCATGCTGATATCCGCGAGCAACCCCAGAAGCGTTTCCTCCGTGATGCCCGTCTCCCTTCGCCCGCGCGCCTCCACCCTCCAGAACCCCCGGCGCCACACCCGCCCCTGCACGTTCGCCCCCGCATAG
>JABMPG010000042.1 GCA_013203855.1 bacterium | reverse complement strand
CAAGATCGTCACCACGCCCCGGGCCCGGTCCAAGATCCGCCACTGGCTCAAGCAGCGCGACTACGAGGAAAACGTGGTGCGAGGCCGCGAGATGATCCTGAAAGCGCTGTCCCGCGCCGGCGTCCATTTGAGCAATTCGGAAATCGAGGACGGCATCCGCAAGCATCTCACGGATTTCCGCGTTAAGACGATCGAGGATCTGTACTCCGACATCGGCTTCGGCACGCAACCCAGTTCGATGGTCGTGGCTCGATTCACCCCGCCGCCCGAACGGCCGGTCCGCCGGGCGAAGACCGTAAAGACAAAAGGCGACAAGGTCCTTGTTCTGGTCGATGGCATGCCGGGGGCTCTCACCCGTTTCGCCCAGTGCTGCAAGCCTCAACCCGGCGAGCCCATCGACGGCTTTGTCACCCAGGGCCGGGGCATCAGCATCCATAGGGCCGAATGTCCGCACCTCAATCGACGCATCAGCGAGAATCCTTCGAGTGAGGGCCGGCTCGTGCCGGTCTCCTGGTCCACCGACGGTGTCGAACACAAACACCTCGGCCTACGTGTGATCTGTCACGACCGCACCGGCGTTCTGCGCGATGTCACCGACGCCATCTCCTCGATGAACATCATGATCGTCGCCTCAAATTCGCGCAGCAACCCCCGCAGCAGTCAGGCTATCCTGCGTTTCACCGTTCTGATCCGAAACGACCCTGAACTCAACGGCCTGATGAACGCACTTCGCGAAGTTCCGGACGTTCTGTCCGTCACGCGCGATTCCAGGTTTCGATAGCGGCGAAGTTCCTCGGCCTCACGCCCGAGGCTACGAAACCATCGCCCCCGGCAAGGGGTCAAAACATTCTCCCATCGCGCAATTACTTTCGAGTATCGCTATAGCAGTCCTTCAACATCTCCGAAAGGAGTTTCAGGGGGAGGCCGATGACGTTTTGGAGGTCGCCCCGGACCTCGGCGACGAAACGGCCGCCGTCGGCCTGGACGGCATAGGCGCCGGCTTTGTCCATCGGTTCGCCGGTGGCAACATAGCGGGCGATCTGTTCCTGGCTCAGTGTGTGAAAACGGACGTGGCTGGTTTCGGCGGCGGTCTCGATGGGGCAGCCCGGCTTGCGCAGGGCAAGGGCCGTGATCACGGTGTGAACGCGGCCGCTCAGCCAGCCCAGCATGCGACAGGCTTCGGCGGGGTCGGAGGGCTTGCCGAGAAGTTCCGGCGCGCCGGGCGGCGGGGCGTCCTGGCCCTCGAAACAGACCACGGTGTCGGCCCCGAGAACGATCCGGTCTTCGCCGGCGCGTCCAGCTACCTCCAGGCATTTCGCTTCGGCGGCCTTTCGGGCAAAGGCGCGAGGCGAGTCCGCTTCGATGCAGGATTCATCCACGAGACTGACGATAATTTCGAAAGGGACTCCAAGCCGCGAAAGCAGCTCATGGCGCCGGGGGGAAGCCGAGGCCAGGATCAGCGGGGAGGGAGCGCTCATCGGCCCAACGTCCCGCGCAGGCGCCTGAGAACCGGTTCTGGATCGAGAGAGAGCGTGATTTCGCATGTGCGCTCGTCGGGATACTCCACCCGCTCGACGCTGGCGTTCTCCACCGCGGAGCGCAGATAGAGGGCGGCTCCCGCGTCGCGCTGAGCCAGGTCGCCGGCGGAGCGATCCAGGATGAGGGGCTGGGCCTCAAGCGTTGCCAGCAGGTTCATCCGCGCCTTTTCCAGGGCGCTTTCATATGCGATGCGGCGCATTTCTTCCGTGGAGATGGCCACGCCTGAAGAGGGACGGCTGGAGGGGGAAAGTTCGATCTCGCGGCTCTCGCCATAGAGGACAAGCGCGACGGGGCGTAGGGGGAGCCGGGCCTTGACGACATGCTCCTCCCCCGCGGTCAGGCCTTCGTATTCGACGGAAGAGCGCAGAGTTGCGTCCAGTTGTGCGCGGAGGTCGGGATCGTCTATGAGCCGTTCCTCCACCATGCCTCCCTGAGGCGATGGTAGCAGGGCCACCTGGTCGGCCAGGTTTCTCAGGGCTTGATCTCGCGCTGCCTGTCGGGCAAGCATCTGGGCCTGCACGGGACTGTTCGCCTCGGGCGGGAACACGCCTTTCCCTTGCGCCTCAAGGGAGCGGTCGGCCCACTTGGGGAAATCCCGGCCCGGGCGGAGGACTTCTTCGGGCCTGAACTTCGGCGGCGCCATTTCATCGGGCGAAAGGCCCAGAAGATTGGACCATTGCTCCTGCGCGGGAGCCTGGCCCGTGCCCTTTGCCACGAGCCGGCCCGCCTCGATGAGTTTCTGCTCCCGAGGCTTGAAAAGCCCGCAGGACACAGGGAACAGGGCGAGGGCCAGAAGGAGAATGAATCCTGAGCGTATTCGGGGTCTGAAGTTCACGGCTTGGCGTCTCCACTCGAGTTCGTCGTATTGCCTTCGCGCTACGCCCATATTCAACCACACCCGGGCGGTTTTCAAAAGCAATTGTGGCGCTGTCGCCCTCGGCACGACCGTTCAATGGTTTGTGATATCTGCATCGTTGATCTGGTGGAGGTTATCCCGAGCCCCTTCAGGGCAGGAAGGATGCTGATCGCTTGACGCAGGGCTGCGCTCCTCCGCCTTTCAGTTGGCCCTTTTCATCCACGCATCCCGATAGGCGTCCAGGGTCAGGCGGGCTGTTTTGTTCCAGGAGTAATCCGCGGCGCGCTGGAGGGCCT
>JABMPG010000350.1 GCA_013203855.1 bacterium | reverse complement strand
GTTCTTCGCGCAGGCGTTCGATGAAATATACCCGCAGACGATTGTCATACAGACTCTCCCCGGCGTAGTCGAAAAGAAAGACCTCCGGACGGTACTCGGTGCCCTGGAAGGTCGGGCTGCTGCCGAGGTTCATCATGGCGGGGTGGATCCGTCCATCGATAGAAGCCAGAACCGCATAGACCCCTGAAGCGGGCGTGGCGAAGGCCGGGTCGAAGAGCAGATTTGCGGTCGGATATCCCAGGCCGGTACCGCGCCCATGCCCATGGACGACCGGGCCCTCTAGTTCGTAGGGCCGGCCCAGCATATCCGCCGCGAGCCGGACGCGCCCCTCCTCGACGAGCTCCCGAATGCGGGTGCTACTGACCGGCCATTCCTGCTCGTAGACCGCGGGCAGCACTTCCACCTCAAACCCGAGTTCCCTCCCTCTGCGGACAAGCAGGTCGGCATCCCCGCAGCCCTGTGACCCGAAACGAAAATCGAACCCGACCACCAGATGATCCACACGAAACCGGCCGACCAGGACCTCCTGGATAAAGGCATCCGGATCGAGCGCGGCGAGACGAGCCGTGAACTCGGGCATTATCAGCACATCCAGACCGGTCAGATTCAGGAGTTGCGCTTTCCGCTCGGAACTCAGCAGTTTTTTGGGTTGGTAAGCGGGCGCCAGAACGGAAAGCGGATGATTGGAGAAAGTGAAGACCATCGAAGATCCGGAGGTTTCGGACCGCGCTTTCTCGACGACCCCACGAACAAGTGTGCAATGGGCGCGGTGAAGGCCGTCAAAGACGCCGGCGGTCATGATGCGCGGAGAAGGAAGTTCGAGGCCGTTGACATCTTCAAGTTCGCGAAAGAGCCGCATCACCACTCCAGTTCGAACCACTCGCCCACCTGCACGTTCCACTTGCGTTCGGCGGAGCCGTAGTTGATAGCGACCTCCAGGATCCCGGAACTCCCCCAGTACATGAGGGGGTGATTGAGAGGAACCGCCGCATAGTGCGGGGCGATCCCTTTGAGACGGTGGCCGCGGAAGAGGAGTCTGACCTCGTGGGGATCCATCTCATCGGGAAGCATGTCCGGCGTGACGTTCGTCAGTAGATTGCCGTATGAGTCAATGTAGACGATGCGTCCGGAAAGCTTGCGGTCCTTGATTTCGACCTTCTCGATGTGTGGAATCCGCACAGTGTCTTCGATGACCCGGCCGAAGGACTGGAAATCCGCGCCGAAGGCGAGATGTCCGGCGGCCGGTGCGAAAATGTCGCGACCGTGGAAGGTCTGGCTGCGCGCGCCAAGCATGTAGGCGGGATTCTCGATGACTCGCGCCTCCCATTCCTGGGAGTGGGCCTGGACAAGAGTGAGTGTGCCGTTGTTCGGGCCGATAAAATAGAACCGTTCATTTCGCGCGATCAGAGGCTGCCGGATGCTTCCCACTTCGGGGTCCACCACGCATAGAAAGATCGTGCCGGCCGGGAAGTAGCCGTGACTGACGTGCAGCATGAATGAGGCTTCCTGGATCGATAGCTTGGTCACGTCGTGACAGATGTCGACCAGGTGAGCATTCGGACAGACCGCCAGCGCCACGCCTTTCATGGTGCCGACGTACCAGTCGGAGTATCCCATATCCGACAGGAGAGCGATGATAGGGGGAGAAGGTATCTGGGGCATGAGAACTCTTCTTACATGAATCCGAATCAGGGCCGTGAAAGCTCCTCTTCGGCCGGATTCAGGTGCTGGGCTCGGAACTCTTCAATCTGCTTGCGCAGAAGTTCGGGATTATCGCGAAGCAAAGGAGGGAAGATCCGAATGCGCGTCGAAAGGCTCTGCTCGCCCCCCTCCCCTCCCAGAGAACGGACTTCGAGCATATACACCCCCGGTGCTGGCAGACGAAAAACCATCTTCTGTTGCCGGGTCCGGCGCTCGATGACGTTTCGTTCCGCCTGGAGATCCCGCAGAATCACGAGAAAACCCGACTCCCGGCCGGAGGCGCTCCACCACAAATTGAGGAATTCCTCCGCAAACTGGAAGTGAGACGGAATTTCCCCCAGCCAGATCATTCTTCCCGGCATTTGGACAACGCCGGGCTCGACTGGTGTCTGAGTCGGTTCGGCTATCTCGATTATGGCGGGAGCCTCTGAAACCGGCGCAACGGCCTGGACCTCGGGGAGGGGCGCTTCCGCTGTCGGGGCAGGCCCCGGCGTGGTGGGGGGTTGGCGCGTCAGATAGAAAACCGTCACGCCGATCAGGAGAAGCGGCAGACTGATGGCGACGCCGACTCCCCAAATCGCAAGAGGTCCGCGGCGCGGGGGTGTCTCTTGGCGCTGATCTTGTCTCGGCGCGGACGAGACAGGCTCAAGCCCCTCCGCAGAAATGTCAGGACCGGGCTTTGATTCGGGCGTCTTCGGGGTGACGGGAGTCGGTGTCGGCGACGAGGATGGCGGCGTAGCGGGCTTCTCGCTTCGGGTGGGGGCCTGGGTGTTCGGCGGGATGGTAACCGCGGCGGATGCCGACTCGGGACGCACCGGAGTCGCTCGTGCGGTCATGGTGCGCCGTGAGGACTTGTTCGCCTCGGACGTGAGGGCGGCCGTGGGTTGCTGAGAGGGAGGCGCTGAAGGCAGAGGAGGCGTGAAGATCTGACTATAGGGCAGGTGGGAAATTGAGCGTAGTGCCTTGCGCAACTCGCGATGAAACTCGAGGGTCGAGGCATAGCGGTCCTCGGGATTCTTCTGCAGCCCGCGAAGGATAACCGTGTTGGCCGCCGGGGGCAGCATGGGATTGATCTCGCACGGTGGCTTGGGCTCGTCGGAGATGTGCTTATAGATCAGTGTCGCCACATCCCCCTCGAAAACGAGTCTGCCCGTGAACAGATGATAGACGACACACGCGAGGGCATAGAGATCGGTGGCCGGGCTCACCTCCTCGCCTCGAATCTGCTCGGGAGCCATGTAGTAGGGCGTGCCCATCATGGACCCCGCCGTCGTCAGGGACGTCTGGTCCGAGACGCGGGCGATGCCGAAATCCATCACTTTCACCCGATGGGTCTCCCGGGTGATGGCGATGTTGCCGGGCTTGATGTCACGATGAATGATGCCCCGGGCGTGGGCGGCCGCCAGGCCCTGGCAGACGTTGCCGATAATGTCCAGCAGGTCGGATACGAAAAGCGTCGTGTGCTGATCGCGCAGGAACTGGTTCAAAGGCATCCCGTCCACGTATTCCATCACGAGGTACGGATGCTCCCCAGTGTGGACGTCGTAGATCTGGACGATGTGGTCGTCGGAAACCTGCGCGCAAGTCTGGCCCTCGCGAATGAACCGGGCCAGGAATTCTTCGTTGTGGAGGACCGCTTCGGAGGGAACCTTGATGGCCACGACGCGATCGAGGTTCAGTTGCCGGGCCTTGTAGACGCGACCCATCCCGCCGCTGCCGAGAACGCCGAGGATCTCGTACCGCCCGTCCAGTACCTGATCTTTCTGAAAATCATGACCGGCCATACAAACGCTCCGCCTAGTGTGAACATCAACAAGCGCGACCATCATCGCCCTCGGGGCAGGCTCTGTCAATCGCGGAGTGCCCGCGCGACCAGGATGCGATCGACGACTTCGACAAATCCTTCGCCGGATTCCTTCGTCGTAACGAAGGCCGGCTTGCGCTCGATCAGATCCAGGAAAGGCGTGATGTTGGCCACCCCGAAAGACAAGGGGAAAAACGCGAACATTGGCTCGTCATTCGGCGAATCGCCACAGAACCCGAAAGCGCGGGGATTCTGCTCGAGATCCACGCCGAGCAATTCCCGCGCGCACAGCAGCGAGGAACTCAGCTTGTCGAAATCGCCGTACCAGCCGTTGACGTGAATCGAAGAAACACGGGCACGGGCCCCGGCCTCGTGAAAGATGTCAACAATACGCAAGACCTGATCTCGCGGCAGGGGGGCCACGTCTTCGCAGAAATCGACCGCAAGATCATATTCGCGATAGAGCTGATCCGAGGCGATTCCGCATCCCCGGACCTCGGAAGCAATTCGCTCGCGCACCTGCCCGAGACGACGGCGAAAACCGGCCCGCTCCTCTTCGCTGTAGAGGAAACGGCGGTGGAGTTTTTTCCCGTCGTGGAAGAAATAGAAGCCGCCGTTTTCTCCCACTACGGCATCCACCGGCCAGAACCGGGCAATGTGGTCGCACCAACCGGCCGCCCGGCCCGTGACCGGCACAACCTTCACACCGGCCCGGTGCAGCCGCCAGAGAGCCTCGAAGGCCTCAGGCTGGATTTTCCCGCGGGTCGAGATGGTCTCGTCGATATCGGCAAAGAGCCCAACCAGTCCCCTGAGTTCATCCCGCTGCAGATCCAGAATCGAACGCATCCGCGCTTCCTTTCGAAGACTGGAGACGCAAAAATCCCGCGTCGGCGATCCAAAGGCCCGACCGTCGATAAAACGGCAAGCCCCGTCTGGACCGCCCCACGGGACGAATGCGCCAGTGCGAAAATCAGACTACTGGGCCGGAACCATCAGCGGCTCAACCTGAGGGTCCATCTCAATCGGCATCTGAGCCTCGGGCCCCGTCACGACCGTGATTACAGCCCGGCGGTTCAGCCGGCGATTCTCGGCCGTATCGTTCGAAACGCGTGGCTTGAACTGGCCATAGTTCATGGCCGACAAGCGATCGGCGTCAAATCCCACCTCGTCGACAAGAAAGTGAACCAGCGTCAGAGCACGGGCCGAACCGAGTTCCCAATTGCTGCGCCAACCCGAAGACCGGATAGGCTGATCGTCGGTGTGTCCCTCCACGATGATCGGCTCATCGGTGTACTCCTGACGAAGCACGGAAACCACTTTCTGCAGCACGGCCTTGCCCTCGGCGCTCAAGTTGGCCTTCCCCGGCGTGAAAAGCACGTCCTGTACAATAATGTACTCGACCGAATCGGGCAAAATGTTCATCTCCACGTCCCCACCCAGCAGGTCGCGTTGCCTCTGCTCGCTGGTGGGAAACATCTCGGAAGTGAAATTCAGGTCTTCCATCCGAGTGATCGGCATGACGACATGCGCGCGAGGACGAGGCTCGTGCCCCATAACGTAACTGAAGCCGGACTGATGGGCCAACCAATGCACCGGCCGCATCACAGCCCACTCCAAAGCCACGCCGAACGGATGAAGGACGTAGGCAACAAGCCGGATCGGATTGTCCGTGTCATTGCGATCGTAATCGTTTGCCTGTACGGGAACCAACTGGAACAGCAGGGCGCTACCAAGCAGAAGGGCAGCGAGTTTGAGTTTCATCGTACCATCCCCCTTTGCGGAATGAGCTCAAAACCGCTAGATCGTTGAAAAGATAATCCCTTCCACCAGCACCGTATGGATTACAGCAGCCTCCAGCGGCCCGTGTCAAGAACTTTTCTGCACCCCTTTTCTGCACCCCATCGCCCCCAGGTGCATGGCCTGATTGGGGGCTCTGTGTGAATTGTGGCGGATGTTCCGCTCAAAGAAGGAGGCCATGAGCCCTGCCCAACTCAAGCCGATGCGAAAAGGCTCCATCACCGAACAGACTTTCGCCCCCACGGACAGAGACTGCCAGGCTGGCGAGATCATGTCCTGGCAGGCCAACGTCCTCCCCCCATCTGGCTTCCCCTCATCCGCAAAGAGCCCACGGACCGGAAGTCCTGAGACCAACCCTAAATCGCAAACTCAGGACCCGCCTTCCCGGTTGACTTCGCTCCTCCTCAGCCGTACGATGCAAAGCTACTTCTCCCGAGGAGGGACGCTATGGACGTGACCATTTCCTTACCCGACGAATCTCAGCGACAGGTCCCTCGCGGGACGACCGCCCTGGAAGTCGCCCAGACGATCGGCGAAGGCCTCGCCCGAGCGGCTGTCGCGGCCCGTATCGACGGCGTGCTGCGCGACCTGAACACCCCCATCGAAAGCAACGCCCGCCTCGAAATCGTGACGTATCGCAACAAAAATGGCCCCGTGGTTTTCCGCCACACTGCGGCCCATGTTCTCGCCATGGCCATCAAACGCCTCTATCCCGACACCACCCTCGAGGATGGCCCGGCCACCGAGACGGGCTTCTTCTACGACATCGAAATGCCTGTGGCCGTCAGCCCCGATGACTTTCCCAAAATCGAAGAGGAAATGCGGAAAATCGTCAAGGAAGACTTGCCCATTTCACGCCGCGAACTGTCCCGCGAGGAGGCCATCGCCCTCTTCTCCCAGCGCGGCGAACGATTCAAAATCGAGACGATCCAACTTCTGCCCGAGGACGCGACCATTTCCATCTATGAGATGGGCGACTTCATCGATCTGTGCCGCGGGCCGCACTTGAAATCCACCGGCGCGGTCAAATCCTTCCAGATCATGAGCGTGGCCGGCGCC
>JABMPG010000349.1 GCA_013203855.1 bacterium | reverse complement strand
GGTCAGCACCACCACCTGGGGCTTGTCGGCCAGGGCGTCGCTGTAGGCTGTCAGCTCGGCGCAAACCAGGGCGTACTTGTAGAGCATGTCCTCGGGATCGAATAAGCCCTGCTCGTCTCCGATGAGGTGGACGAGGATTGTGGTGCGCTCGATATGGCGCAAAAACTGGTCGCCCAGACCCGCGCCCTTGCTGGCGCCCTCGATCAGGCCGGGGATGTCGGCAATCGTCAGGGTCTCGTTGTCGGAATAGTAAACCACGCCGAGATTCGGGTGAAGGGTGGTGAAGGGATAGGACGCGATCTTGGGTGTGGCCGCGGTCAGTTGCGCGAGGAGAGTCGACTTTCCAGCGTTAGGCAGGCCAATGAGACCGACGTCGGCAATCAGCTTCAGTTCCAGAATGAGAGTCTGCCCCTCGCCTTCCTCGCCGTCCTGGGCATACCGGGGGGTCTTGTTCGTGGGCGTGGCGAAATGAGCGTTTCCCTTGCCGCCACGACCGCCGTGGGCCGCGATCCATTGCTGGCCCACCTCGGTCAGATCGGCAAGTTGGCTGCCTTCCTCGTCGCTGAAAACGGTCCCGACTGGCACGAGAACAGTAACGTCCTCGCCGTCGGGCCCGGAGCATTTGCTTCGGCCGCCATTCCCCCCCCGTCCGGCCTTGAGATGACCTCGGAGTTTCAGGTCGTAGAGTGTCCCCAGCCGACTGTCGGCCTCGAAGATGACGTGGCCGCCTCGGCCGCCGTCGCCGCCCGCCGGGCCGCCCCGTGGCACAAATTTCTCGCGGCGGAAGGAAATGGCCCCATGCCCTCCGTCCCCGGCCTTGATCTGTATTCTCACATAGTCCACAAACATGCTTGGAACCTTACTTGACGCCGCCGAAAAGCGCGTCTGTATCATCGAGGGCGCCAATGATGCCAGGACACATGATGGGCCTCTTCGGAGACGATTATCCCATGTCCTTGGTCATCAAATCCACATCCGAACGAATAGCCCATCCCTGGGATTCCCAGAAGGCGTGGCCGACGCCGTTTTCCCGGAGGACGAAGAGATGACACTTGAGAATCCCCTCCTCTGCCAAGCGGTCGGCGCAGGCCTCGATCATCGCGCTGGCCACCCCGTGCCGACGCCAGAGGCGGTCCACGGCCACATGATAAAGCCAGCCCCGATGGCCGTCATGGCCGCAAAGCGCCGCGCCGATGACACGCCCCTTATGGCGCGCGACCATGCTCATGCGGGGATTACGCGAGAGATAAGTGACGATGCACTCCCGGCTGTCGGACCCGTCCAGAGGCCGGTTGAGGGACTGCTCCCACACAGCGCGCACGTCGTCATAGTCCTCGATCCGCATGGGCTCGACATGGACATCCGAGAGGATGGGGTGATGAAAAGAGGTATCTGTAGAACCGCTCATAGGAAAACGAAATGCCGCCGGCGAAAACCGGCGGCGGGAATCAGATTTTCAGGAATTCTGGCCGTTTCAGTTTGAAGAATCGGCTCTTTCCACCGGATCCACATGGATGTACCGACGCTGGCGCCGTCCACTGGTCACGAACCGGAGCACGCCGGGAACCTTGGCGAAGAGGGAGCAGTCCTTGCCCTCTCCGACGTTCTCTCCGGGCCAGAAGCGGTTGCCACGCTGCCGCACTAGAATGCTGCCACCCGTGACGGTTTGCCCGGCAAAGGCCTTGGGCCCCAGCCGCTTGCCGTGGGTATCCCGGCCGTTTCTCGAACTGCCAACACCTTTTTTATGCGCCATGGCTTATTCTCCTTCGGCTGCTTTCTTCTCGGCCTGCCCTGCCTGAATATCCTCGATCAGGATTTCCGTAAAGGGTTGACGGTGACCGTTTTTCTTGTGAAAACCTTTGCGCCGCTTGAATCGGGCGACGATAATTTTCTTGCCCTTACCGTGCTCGGTCACGCGCCCCGTGACGCTGGCCGAATCCAGGATAGGAGTGCCGAGATGCAGAGACTGCCCGTCATGAACGGCCAGCACGTCGAAGTTGACATTCTGCCCCTTTTCCACGGGCAAAAGCTCGACACGAAGTCGCTCGCCAGGGATAACCCTGTATTGTTTGCCGCCGGAGCGGATAACCGCGTACATGACCGTCGTCTCCTTGCCTTTTCCACTTGACGGGCGTTTCCGCCCGCGCCAGCCCGTCTCACAGCAGGCCGCAAAGGGTAATTAGATACCGCTCGGGGGTAGTAAACGCAAGGCTTTTTTTCGCATTTTTCCAATCGGCGCGGAAATGCGGCGGGGTCTCACCACCTGCTGTCCTGGATTTCGAAGAATTTCGGGAGACTTTTTCGGCCGCAGGCAGTGTTTTCTTGACAAGACACCGACCTCGAAATCAATATAGTAATAGATGTTGGCACAAATCCAGCGGAAAGGCCAGTTGGGGAATCACTTTACCCGATCTCGGATCTGAAGGGACGGCGGACACAGCCGTCCGGGAGCGCGAAAAATGCCGAATCTGATCGTGGCCGGAAAGAAAATCTCTCTCGAACTCCAGTTCGATCGCGCCATCAGCATCGGCCGCCACATATCGAACTCCCTCCCCTTGCCCGACCCCGAGGTCTCGAGGCACCACGCCCAGATCTTGCCACAAAACGGAGGCTTTGCCGTCTCCGATCTCGGCAGTCGAAACGGTATCTGCCTGAACGGCGAAAAGACTCGCGAAAGCGTCCTAAACCCCGGCGACGTCATTCTTCTAGGCAGCACACTGCTCTTCTACGAGCCGCAGGGCAAAGGACAGCTCGCCGAACGCGTGCCAGACCAGGAACAGGCCGTCTGGGAGGCGGTCTTGGAGAAGAACGATTTCCCCGCCGCCCAAGTCACCACCTTCTCCGCCACCGAACTCGACGATCTGATTACCCGCTGGCTGAACCGGACCGAGCAGTCCGCCCCTATCCCCTACAAACTTCGGTCCAGCTTCCTCCAGTTCGCCCTCGCACTGGACGACCATGCCGGCCGGGGCGACCTCTGCCGGGC
>JABMPG010000348.1 GCA_013203855.1 bacterium | reverse complement strand
GGGTGAGTCCGGCTGCGGGAAGAGTGTGACCGCGCTGTCGGCCCTACGGCTGATTCCCGACCCGCCGGGCCGCATCGACGGGGGGGAGATCCTCTTCGACGGCGAAGATCTCCTGAAAAAGAACGAAAAACAGATGCAGCGCATCCGTGGCGACCGTATCAGCATGATCTTTCAGGAGCCCATGACCTCCCTCAACCCCGTTTTCAACGTCGGCGACCAGATCGCCGAAGTCTTCCGCCTGCACCGTGGCCTCGCCCGAAAGGAAGCCAGACAGGAAGCCGTGCGGATGCTCGAACAGGTCCGCATCCCATCGGCAGCCCAACGCGTAAAGGACTATCCGCACCAGATGAGCGGCGGCATGCGACAGCGAGTGATGATCGCCATGGCTCTCGCCTGCAACCCCGACCTCCTCATCGCCGACGAACCGACCACCGCGCTCGACGTCACGGTCCAGGCGCGAATCCTGGCCCTTATGGCAGAGCTCCAGGAAGAAACCGGGACCGCGGTCGAACTCATCACCCACGACCTCGCCGTCGTCGCCGACATCGCCGATCACGTCGCCGTCATGTACGCCGGACTCGTCATCGAATCGGGCCCCACGGAGGCGATCTACAACCGTCCGGCCCATCCCTATACCATGGGACTGATGAAGTCCGTTCCCAAGGTTGCCGACATTCGGGAAAACCGGCGCCTCCAGCCCATTCGTGGCACCGTCCCCAGCCCCCTGAACTGGCCCGCAGGCTGCCGTTTCCACCCACGCTGCCCCTGGCGGCAGGCGGACTGCGATCTGCGATTTCCCGAACTCGAAACCTTCGAACCCGGACATTTCGACCGCTGCCTCTACGCCAGAGAGATTTGCGAAGGGAAGATAGCCCCAAAATCATAGGTGCAGGTTGTGGCGCAGTTGCCCCCGGCTATGCTGCTGAAAAAAACGCCACAGTCACCCGTGAGCATGTCTGACGTGGGCTGGCACTTCATTCTGGCCTCAAACCGCCTCAAGCCAATGATAGATACCCCAATCAAAACCGTCTTCCTCCTTGACAGCCTCAAACGGGGCGGGGTGCAGAGCGGCGTCCTCATCCAGATTCCCCGCCTTAACCCCAGCCGGTACGACGTCCGCGTGTGGGTTCTGCGCAAGGGCGAATCTGACGAGGAGTTTCTGCGCGAATTTCAGGAGGCGGGCATCTCCGTCGAGTTCATTCCCGCCCAGCACTATCGGGACCGCAACGGCATTCTCTCCCTCGCGCAGCGGCTGGCCGATGAGCGAGTCATTCTTCTCAACACCCATTCCTTCTACCCAAATATCGTGGGCCGCCTGGCCGGAGCGATTGCGGGAGTGCCGGCCACGATCGTCAACTACCATCACACCTACTCCCATCAATGGGAGCCCAAACTCGTGGCTTTCGAGCGAATGCTGCGTCGCGAGACTGACGCCTTTGTCTGCGTCTCTCAAACTGTGCGGGAGGCCCTGCAGCCGCTTCTCCGCCTGCCTCAGGACAGGATTCGGGTCCTGCTCAACGGCTTGGACCTCGATCCCTATGAAACCAGCGCGGACCGATCTGCGCTCCGAGGGGAGCTCGGACTGCCTCTGGACCGGCCTTTGATCGCTTCCGTTGGACGACTCACCGCAATAAAGGACCTGGATACCCTCATTCGCGCCCTGCAGCATCTCCTCCAGACTCAGCCCCGGGTCCTGATCCTCATCATCGGGGATGGACAGGAGCGGCCCCGTCTCGAGCAGATGGCGCGGGATCTGGGTGTCGGCGAATCGGTGCGTTTTCTGGGGGCACGCGGCGATGTCCCGCAGCTGCTCCAGGCCTCGGACTGCATGGTCCTGACCTCCCTGATGGAAGGCTTTGGCCGGGTGATCGTCGAGGCTTTCGCGGCGTGCGCCCCCGTGATCACCACCCCCGCCGGAGGGGTGACCGAACTGGTCCAGCACGAAAGAAACGGCCTCCTCATCCCCTTTCAGTCGCCGGAAGAGGTGGCTTGGGCCGTGGAGCGAACCCTCACCCAGACCGCAGAGACCCGCCGCCGCGTGGAACAGGCCCGGCGCGACGTCCGACAGTACGATCTCGAAACATGGGTCCGGAAGACCGAGTCCATCTTTGAGGAAACCCTGGATAGAGCCCACTCCCGCCCCCTCGGGCGCCCCCCCTCGCCCCTGCTCCAACGACTCCGTTACGGGAAACTGAGATTTGACTTCCAAATGAACCGCCTGTTGTACAGAATGGGGGGGCGCCTGACACGGCCTGTTCTCAGATCAACGCGGGAACTCGCCAAAACGCCTGGAGGAGTAGATGACGGGGCCTTCCCTCAAGCCGAACAGTCTCACCATCATCGTTCCGGTTTACAACGATAAGGACAGCATCCTGCAGACGAAGACCCGGCTGGAAAAGGTTCTGAGCGATCAGCCCTTTGAAAGCCGAGTCCTTTTCGTCGATGACGGATCGACTGACGGCGCCCGAGACCTCCTTCGGGAGCACGGAATCGACCACGTCGCCCACGAGAGGAATCAGGGGTATGGGGCCGCCATCAAAACAGGCGCTCAACATGTCAAGACTGAATTTCTCGCCATTATCGACTGTGACGGAAGCTATCCCCCCGAAGAGATTCCCCGACTGATGGAATGCGCACCAGACTACGACATGGTGGTCGGAGCCCGGGACGTTCGGATCAATCCTCCCCTGCATCGGATGGCCAAACGGGTGGTCTGTCACGTCCTGACCGCTCTTTTCGACCAGAACGTGCGAGATATCAACTCCGGCCTCCGCATTTTCCGGACCAAGGTTTTTCGGGAATACTCGCCGGGCCTCTGCGACCGCTTTTCGCTCACCTCATCCGTCACCTACGGGTTTCTCCTCGACAAGCGCCCGATCAAGTACCTCCCCATCGCCTACCATAAAAGGGTCGGGGAGTCGAAAGTTCGCCGCGTTTCCTTCACGAAATCTTTCCTCGAAAGTCTGGTCGTGATGCGCCGGTTCTGCCTTGCGCGGCGTGCCCAGGCCGGAGAAAGTCAGGAAACGCCGCCCCCGCAATCCCGCGTCCGCAAGATCGGGCCACCGCTCGCGGTCTTCCTCCTGGGCCTGCTCTTTGCCGCATTCTTCATGTGGCCCCAGTTGAGGGACCCTTACGCATCCCATGGTGACGTCTTCCAGCACACTTGGTGGATGGTTACCTACCACCACCCAGAACTCTATCCCGGCGCCCCCTACGGCACCTATGCCCGCTCCCTCTCGACCCCCGGATTCCAGGCGCTGTACTTT
>JABMPG010000347.1 GCA_013203855.1 bacterium | reverse complement strand
GTTTTGTACGAGCCGGAGTTCCGCGAGGAATGGCAGGAACTGGTGAGAGAGTCTCCGGAGGCCTGGCTTTTTCACACGCGCGATTTTATCGACATGGCGAACCCGATTTTCGAGATGGAAGAGTACAGTCTTCTGGCTTTCAAGGAAGCGCGCCTCGTCGCCGTTCTGCCGCTGAACTATTCGCGGCGGGAGCGCCCGCCCAAGATGGGCTCTCTGGCCTTCGGTTCAGCCGGCCCGGCGCTCCGGGCGGACCTGGGGGAACAGGAGCGGGAGAACATTGTCTCGGCCTTGGTTGCCCGGGCGCTGCGTCTGGCCGTGGAGACGGGCTGTAAAGCGCTGCGAGTGGATCTGCCGCCTTCGGCTTCGGCGCGGATGGAGGATCTTTCCGGCGTCTCGCCCCTCGACCTTCATGGTTTTCAGAACGTCTCGACCTCGACCTACATTCTGGACCTGGGGCCCGATCTGGATGCTGTTTTCGCCGGATTTCGCTCGACGGTTCGGAACATCATCCGTCGCTCGCAGAAGAGCGATATCGTTGTGCGCCGGGCCGACCGCGAAGGCGACATGGAAGCCTACTATCGCCTGCACCGGGAGACCTACGATCGAACGGGCGCGACGCCCCATCCCCGGGAATACTTCGAGGGAATGTTTAGTCTTCTCGCGCCGAAGGGGTTGGCCGATATCTATGTGGCCGAACGGGAGGGCCGCGCCCTGGCCTTTGTGAATATCGCGCGGTACAAGGGGACGGCCTACTTCTGGACGGGCTGCAGCAACGAGGAGGGTCGGCGCGATGGCGCAAATCATCTCCTGCAATGGCGCGTCATCGAGGATCTGAAGCAGGCGGAACTGCGGTGGTATGAGATCGGGGAGGCTTTCCCGGGACATTCCGATGACAAACTCGCCGGACTCGACCTGTTCAAGCGAGGCTTCGGGGGCGAACGTCGGCCTTTTCACAAGGGGCGTATCGACGTGTCTCGGGGGGCTTCGTCGCGTCCGAGGCTGGCGTTGTACTATCTCAAGCAAGCGGTCCGCGCCCTGTCTGGAGCCTCCTGAGCATGACCATTCTTGCCGTCATCCCCAGCGATCCCATGTCCGCCTACGAGGCGGTGGGGTGCCACGTCTGGGCCGAGCGCTACTATAATCCGGGGCATAGTTTTGATCGGGTGTATCTCCTTTCCCCTCACGAGAAGCAGGAAGTCTTCCAGTACGGTATGCACACGGTGCCGACCCAGCCGTCACAACTGAAAAGCCGCCTCAGGGAACTGGGCGTGGACGTGGTGCGGGCCTATGGCGGGTACTGGCCGTGCGATATGGCGTGCCGGAACAAGGCGCGCGATGTGCCGGTTGTCGTCTCGGTCCATGACACGAATCCCGACGAGTTCTATGCTTCCATTCGTCACGCAGATTACGTCTTCTGCATGTCCGAGGCGGTGCGCGATCTGGTTTTGACTCGGTTCGAGCGAGTTGACCGGGTCTGGCTGTTGCCCAACCGCTACGACCGGGACGTGATGCGGCCCATGCCGGACGAGGGTTTTTCGGATCTTGACGCAGCCTATCCCTGGCGATACCGCCTGGTCTGTGTGGGGCGTCTGTCGGGGCAGAAGAACCAGGAAACGTTGATCCGGGCGTTGCGGCTTCTGGGGCCGGATTACGGATGTGTCTTCGTCGGCCGCAATGATCCCGCGCCCTTGAGGAAACTGGCGGAGGAGAAGGCCGTGGCGGATCGCTGTGCCTTCGTCGAGAGTGTGCGCAACGATCTTCTGGCCCGATACTATAACTGGGCCCACGCGATGGTGACCCCCAGCCGGTGGGAGGGCTTCGGGATCGTTTTTGTCGAGGCGCTGGCGTGCGGGGCGGTGGTTGTCACGTCGAATGTCGCGCCGATGAACGAGTACATCCGGCACGAGCGCAACGGTCTTCTGGTGGACGGCTATGAGACGCCGTCGGCCCTGGCGGCGACGGTGAAGCGGGCCTGCGAGGACGAAGAGCTGCGCCATGCGCTCAAGGCCAATGCTCCCGCGTCGGTGGAGCGTTTCGAGCGCCGGCGGGTGGACGATCTGGAGATCCGTTACTATCAGCGGATTCTCGCGGAGAGCCGCCATGAACAGGCGGGCCGCGCCTGGAGCAAACGGGTCCTCTCGGCGATCTCGCGAAAGCGTCCCTCCCCCGGTCCGGTAGAGGACTCCTGCGCCAGACGGGCCATCGAATGGGTGCGGTATCACTCGTCGGCGAAAGGCGGGATCGTGCATTCGCCTCAGATGTCTCAGTCCTATCCCGAGGTGTCCGGATACTTTATTCCGACCCTTCTGAAGGTCGAGGAGAGGGAACTGGCGGTCCGCTACGCCAAATGGCTGCTCGAGATTCAGAACGAGGATGGCTCCTGGAATGGTGTCGGCACGAAAACGGCCTATACCTTCGATACCGCGCAGGTGCTCAAGGGGCTTCTGGTGCTGTATCGGGATAGGGAGGGGAACCCCGGCAGGGAAGAAATGCCGGGGCAGGACGAACTGCGGTCGGCCATTCTTCGAGGCAGTGACTGGCTCTTGAGCCGGATCGGAGAAGACGGTCGGGTGACTACCCCCGCCGAGGACGCGCTTCAGATTCCCAGCGGCGGCTCCGTGCCGGAGGCATTTTATCTCTACGCGCTTTCGCCCCTTCGGGAAGCGGCTGGCCTTCTGTCCCGTCCCGATCTCGAGGAGGGCGCCCAGCGCGCCTTGAAGTATTACCTGTCCCAGTCCGACCTCGGGGCGTTTCGTACACTATCCCATTTTCACGCCTATATCGTCGAGGCCCTGATCGATCTGGGCCGGAAGGATTTGGCCCGTGAGGCGTTGGAGGAGGTGGACCGTCTTCAGCGGCCGGACGGATCGGTTCCGGCGTGGCGAGACACGGAGTGGGTGTGCTCGACGGGGCTGGCGCAGTACGCGGTGTGCTGGAGCAAATTGGATGCGCGGGACCGGGCCCGGAAGGCCTTTGCCTGGCTCTGCGCCCATCAGGAGCCGTCCGGCGGGTTCTATGGTGGCTATGGCGAGAACGCGGCTTACTTTCCGCGGTCGGAGATCAGTTGGGCCGTCAAGTATTTCCTCGACGCCTGGACCCTTCTGCGCCGGGCGGGCGTGGCGGTGTTCTGGTAGGCATGACGCTGAAGAGACCCTCCCCAGATTCCCCCCTCGTCAGTATCGTTCTGCCCACGCACAACGGCGCGCGGTACCTTCAGCAATCCATCGACAGCTGTCTGGGCCAGACCTGGGGCGATATTGAACTGATTCTCGTCGATGACGGTTCCACGGATACGGAAACGGTTCGGATCGTGGATAGTCAGGCCGACCCGCGCGTGCGAATCGTGCGGGTCGAAAAAAACGCGGGACTTCCCGATGCGCTCAACGCGGGATTCGAGCGGGCGAAGGGGGATCTTCTCACTTGGACGTCGGATGATAATCTGTTTCGTCCCGAGGCGGTGGGGAGGATGGTGGCGTTCCTTCGGGAAGAGAACGTGGACTTCGTCTATGCTTCGGCCGCGGTGATTGACGAGGAGGGGCGCGTGATCGGAGCGATGCTGCCGCGTTCGCCCGAGTTTCTGATGATCGACAATTGTATCGGCGCCTGTTTTCTTTACACCCGCCGCGTCTATGAGAAGGTGGGGCGTTTCGATCCAGAGACGCGTTTGGCCGAGGACTATGATTACTGGGTCAGGGCATCGAAGCATTTCCGCATGGTTTTTTTGAATGAGGATCTTTATCTGTATCGGCGTCATCCCGGCGCGCTTACGTCGGTGCATGGCCAGCGGCGGCTTGACGAGATGATTGAGAAGGTCCGCAGACGGCATTTCAGCCGGGCGGCGATTCTGCGGGCGGAGGGGCTCCGTGCTTTCCATCGGGGGGAAAAGGGGGAGGCCCGGGCGCTTCTGGCGGGGGCGATGACGCGGCGGCCGTGGTGGCTGGGGCTTCTTCGTCCGCTGGCGATCTGCGTGCTGCCGGACTGGGTGGTGGGGGTGATCGTCCGGTGGAGGCGACGGATCAGGCGATAGTCCGGAATCTGACATGTGGCCATGGCCTGAAACCGCGTTGTGATTCAACCCACGGTCCGGGTGCTCCAGCGCCTGGAACCGATTTATCGGCTCGATAGTCCGTGACAGGGGAGTGGAGTCCAAGGGCTCTTCCCAGTGCCCAACGAGGCAGCCTGAAGTCTGGACTACGAACATGACCGAGTCCCAACCGCCTTTCGTTGAAACATGCGCGGGAACCGTATAGAATGAAGGTTTGGACTGTGGCTTACTTGGCACGGCAGCAGGCAGACTTTGCAGAATGGATGGCGTCCAGATGACTTTTTGCCGCAGAATTCCTCCTATCTATGAACCGATCTTATCGCGGGTGGAGCGGCCGGGGCGGTATGTCGGCGGGGAGGTGAACGCGGTTGTGAAGGACCCGGCGGGCCTGCGCGCGTCCATGCTTCTGGCTTTCCCCGATCTTTACGATCTCGGCATGTCCTATCATGGTTTCCGGATTCTCTATGAGCGGATCAACGCCCATCCCGACTTTGCCTCGGAACGGGTCTTCACCCCGTGGCCGGACTATGCCGACGCTCTGCGGGAGGCGGGTCTGCCTCTGACTTCTCTGGAGACATTCCGGCCCCTGCGAGATTTCGAGATCATCGGCTTTACCCTTCAGCATGAGCTCTGCTACACAAATGTTCTGGAGATGCTCGACCTCGGCGGCGTGCCGCTGAAGGCGGGGGAGCGGTCGGATTCCGATCCGGTGGTTCTGGGCGGGGGAGAGGGCGCCTACGCTCCCGAGCCGATGGCGGAGTTTTTTGACGCGTTTCTGCTGGGCGATGGCGAGGAGGCGGTTCTCGATATTCTGGAGGCGGTGGCCTCCGCGCGGGAGGCTGGTCTCTCGCGCCTGGATCTCCTGCGGCGTCTCGCGGGAGTGGAGGGGGTCTATGTGCCTTCTCTCTATGAGGCCGAATATGAGCAGGACGGGAGGATACGGCGGGTCAGCCCGATCGATCCGGCGGCTCCCGAGAAGGTGCGGTCGCGGGTGTACGATATTTCCGAGGGTCGGGACGCCTTGCGGCCGGTGGTTCCGCTGATCCGGACGGTTCAGGACCGGACCGTGGTCGAGATCCGGCGGGGCTGTGTTCACGGTTGCCGCTTCTGTCACGCGGGAATGACGAATCGTCCCATCCGGGAACGGCCGGTCGAGCAGGTGGTGGAAACGGTGCGCGAGGCGCTGAAGAATACCGGCGACCGCGCCGTGTCATTGCTGAGTCTGAGCGCGGGGGACTACACGCAGATTCAGCCGCTGCTGGCCCGCCTGAACGAGGAATTTGCGTCGGAGCGGATTTCGGTGTCGCTGCCCTCGCTGCGGATCAGCACTTTTGACGTGGCGCTGGCCCGACAGATCTCGACGGTCCGGAAATCGGGATTTACCTTCGCGCCAGAGGCCGGTTCGGAACGGTTGCGCCGGATTATCAACAAACCGCTGGACGAAGGGGACTTTCTCGACGTCATCGAGGCGGTCCTGAAGGCGGGCTGGCGGACGATCAAGTTCTATTTCATGATCGGCTTGCCGGGCGAGACCGATGAGGACCTGATGGGAATCGTCCGGCTTACGGAGCGGGCTCTTGAGCGCGCAAAGGCCATCGGGTCTCGGAACGTGGGGGTGAACATCACGCTGTCGCCTTTCGTTCCCAAGCCCCACACGCCTTTTCAGTGGGAGGGCCAAATCACGCTTGCGGAAATCCGTCGGCGGATGGGTCTCGTGCGGGATTCTCTTCCGAGGAAGGGCGTGGAGGTGAAAACCTCGCCGTTGGAGTCGAGTTTCCTGGAGGGCGTGTTTGCGCGAGGCGACCGACGACTGTCCCGGGCGATCGAGACAGCTTGGCGGAACGGCTGCCGGTTCGATGCGTGGCGGGAGACGTTTCGTTTTGGCGGCTGGCTTGACGCATTTCGAGAATGCGGGCTGGACCCGGAGTGGTACGCCTGCCGTCCCCGTCCCGACGATGAGGTCTTTCCCCATGACCATCTCGTTTCGGGAACGGGTCGGCGGTTTCTGGAGCGGCAGCGTGACCTGGCGCGCCAGGCCGAGGTGACGCACGAATGCGTTGAGGGGCCCTGTCCGGGATGCGAGGCGTGTGGCAAACCGAAGGCCCATCGGTTGGCGAAAGAGGTTGCTGAGATGCGGGGGCCGGACGGGACTCCGCCTGCCTCGGAAAGGGACCAGACGCCGGTCATGCGCGTGCGGCTGCGGTTCACCAAGTCTGACGCGCTGCGTTTCATCGCGCATCTGGATCTGGTGGAGGCGATCCTTCGTCTGATTCGTCGTTCCGGAGCGCCGGTGGCCCATACGCAGGGCTTCAACCCTCTTCCGCGCGTCGCCCTCTCGCCGCCGTTGCCCTTGGGTGTCGAGGGGCGGGGCGAACTGGCTGATGTGCTGCTTCTTGAGCGTATCGATCCAGGGGAGTGGCTGGAGAGGTTGAGGAGCCTTTCCGCGCCAGCGGGCTTGGAGTGGATTGGCGTTGAAGAGGTGGGCTTGAAGGCTCCTTCTCTGCAACAGTCAATCGGAGAATACGGCTACGAGATTGTCTGGAGCCGTCGTGGGGAGGGAGGCGAGGCGTCGGTTCTGCCCTTGGGGTTTGATTCGCTTCGGGGAACGGTCCAGGAATTTCTGGCGGCGTTGGAGTGGCCGATCCATATCGACCGGAAGGGAAAAACTCAGGATCGCGATGCCCGCGCGTATGTGACCTCGATGGAGGCGATCGAATCGGAGGAGGGGCTGGGACTGCGGCTGCGGGTGAAATCGGATAACGGGATGACTCTGGGGCCCTTCGTCATTCTGGCAGGTCTCTTCGGAGAAGACCTCTCGCGAGGCGTTCACCTCAGTGTTTGCCGTCTTCCGGTGGAGGCATAGCGGGCAGGAGTCAAGCCCGGCTGAAGATGGCTTTGGGGGTTTCAGGTGAGTGCTCACGCCCTTCGAGGTTCGGAGTGGAGCGGGGGGCGTGCTGACAGGCGGGAGGACTGTTCCGGGTTTACTGATAGTTCTGCCAGGTGGAGGCTGAGGCGGGCGTGAGATCGGGCGCGAAGAATCGCAGATCGTGGCTCCCGGGTGTGAGTTCGATCGTTATGTAACTCCCGCCGGCCCTCACGGTAGTCGGGGGGTGTCCGTCTACGATCATCGCGAAAAGGCCGGGCCGATTGAAGGTGATCTGGCCGCCGGGAGTGATGATCTTCCCGGCGCTGCCCTGCACGTACAGAGTGACGTCGTCGTGAGCGCGGAATCCCACCGGGGCGGCGCTCGAGCCGCTTTCGAAGTAGTTTCCCTGTCGGACGAAGTAGGCGTCAACAGTTTCGTTCTTCTTGCGCCACCAAGCGGTATCGGCTTCGAGATAGGTTCCTTCGCACATGATGGCGTTTTCGGTTCTGGTGGCGATGGCGATGTCCTGCACGGCTGAATCGTGATCGAGGACCAGGCCGTCATAGCAGCTGGTTTCAATGCGCCGCATTGGCGGCTTGGCGTGCGCACTGTCGTGAGGGTAAAGGGTCGTCAGAATGCGGACCGCGGCCGAACTTTGGTTACAGGTGAAGCCTGCATTCAGGTACTTTCCAACGAAGGACCCGCCGCTGTAGTTGGCGAGGAGGCCGTCTTCGATCCGGACGATCTCGGGCCGGGTGGCGAAGAAAATGGAGAGGTAGACGTCTTCGGGCAGGCGTTTGTCCGGACTCACGCGGAACAGATACTCGGTGTTGGTCGTGATGACCGTGGCGTTGTCGCTGTTGGGATGGAAGAGAACCTGGGTCATGTCGACTTGATCCTGGAGATCGACTTCGTCGAGGGTGAGGAAGTAACCGGGGATTCCGTCGCGGGAATGGATCATGCAGAAGTTTCGATAGTGGCGTTCCATGCCGAGTGCGTCGGCGGAGTCGCCCCGGGCAAAGTCAAAGGATTCGGCCGTTAATCCCTCGATGATTCCCCCGCCCTGCCGACGACTGTGATCGCAGTGCTCGATGAGAACGATATTGTTTGCCCGAGCCGTGTCGTGGATATAGGTCCAGGGATAGCCGAGATCGCCGTTTGCCCATCCTGCATATCCGGCGTTGCGTAGAACGTGTTCACCGTAGGCGGCGAGATGGATGGCATTGACGTCCTTGTGGGAGTGGCCATGGGTGGTCTTGCAGTTCCATAACGCGCCGGAGAGGGCGCGGTCGGAATCGGAACATTCGTTGAAGAAAGCGCCTCCGTCGGGATAGATGGCGCTTGAGCAGCGTCGGACTTCTGACGGGGGTGAACGTGCTGCGAGTATAAAGTTGAGAAAACTGGCTTCCGGGGTAGATTCCTGTGTCTGGAAGGCGGCGTAGTTACCGGCTTGGGGGGTGAACTTGGCGGCGCGGGCGGAGGCGGGTGTGGAGGGGCTCCAGG
>JABMPG010000041.1 GCA_013203855.1 bacterium | reverse complement strand
GTGGACCACAATCCATGAAACTGACACCCGGTGTAACGGTCGGTCGAAAAGTGCGGCAGGCGCCGGTCCAAAACCGCGGCACCCGGAGTCTGTTTACTCCCCCCGTTCGGGTCTTGTCAAGCCTCCTGATTTTCTTCTTCTTGATCGCGTTCTGAGGGCTTCAACTCACACTTTCTCGAACCTTGTTTTGGACAAGAGTGATTTCCCATCATTCCCACGGTAGAAAGCAGACTTTGATAGCTTCCTGCGATTCCAGGAGGTCGATGCCTTCGTTGTATCGGGAGAGCGGTAGTCTGTGGGTCACGAGGGACGCCAGGTTGAGTTTTCCTTTGCGGATCAGGTCGACGGCGTACTCGGCGGACTCGCGGCAGTGGCCTTTGTAACCGCACAGGGTCACGCGGTGGTGGCGCGGCGCAAAGGTGTAGCCCTCACGCTGGACCCCGAAGAGGGCAACCACGTCGCTCGTCCGATCGAGAAGATTCTCGACCGTCGCCTTCGCTCCCACGCAATCGACCGACGTTTCGAGTCGCCGCTTCGGGGGCGCTGTGGGGAATTCCTCATCCAGGTTCTCTCGTGGGTCGAAGCACCCGTTGGCACCGGGTTTCAGAGCCAATTCGCGACGCTGAGGCAAGAGATCGAAGCCGTAGACTTCGCTTGCGCCTTCGGCTCTGGCCATCTGAAGCGCAATCAGCCCCGCCGGACCCAGCCCCATCACGCCTACACGGCGACCCTTGAGCGCGTTCATCGTCCTGAGCATCCGGAACACGGTCCCGACGCACATGCCGAGCTCGACCGAGGCCACGGCTTCGTCGGGAAGGTCCTCGGGAACACGGATCACGTTCTCGGCGCGATGAACGACGTATTGGGCGTAGCAGCCGGGAACGTGGTGTCCCGGGTCGCGCCAGGCGCTGACGCGGTCGCCGGGCTTCGGGTCCTTGACGCCTTCGCCAACGGCTTCGATGACGCCCGTGGCCTCATGCCCGGGTTGTCCCAGCATGTAGGGGAACTTGAACTGATGGCCAACGAACATCGGCGCGTTGTGCCGAAGGTGCAAGTCCCACTGGGGACAGGTCGAGACGGCGTTGATCCGCATCAGGACCTCGCCGGGACCGGGCCTGGGAATCTCGACGTCGAGGATTTCGAAATCGGTCGGAGAAGTGGCCTGGAAAATCTTCACGGGAGGGCATCCTCCCCTGTGATATGGCATCGGACTCAGCGCACCTGCCGTGTGATGCGGCCGAAGAGCGATCGGAGGTGTTCGAGCCGCTCCTCGTCGAGATAGGGCGGATCGAGGATGCGAAGGTTTTCGGCGAGGCGTTCGGTGCTGCGTGTTCCGGCACAACAGGTGCTGACGTCGGTGGTGAGCACGTAGCGGAGGGCCGCTTCGGGAATGCTGTAGGGCTTGAGGAAGTCGAAAAGGGTCGGCTGGTTGTAGGGAGGCTCGTCGGGCAGCGTCCCGTGTTCGATGTGACGCCGGACACAGGTCAGGGCGGCCTCGACGGACACGAGTCCGGACTGCTTGCTCGCCTGGTTGAGGGGCATCATGACGACGGTGCCGACGTGGTGCTTTTTGCAGAGCGGCAAAACCGAATCGACGGCGGTCTGAAGAAGGAAATTGATGGTCAGCATCACGACATCGAAGGCACCCGATGGAACGGCCTTTTTGAGAATCTCATGGGTTCCGTCGCCCTCGGAAAGCTCGCTGATGCCGAGGAACCGCCCCTTTCCGGCCTCTCGGAGTTTCACCATCGCGTCGTAGCAGCCGTCGTTCATGAATCGGTCGAGCGTTTCGAGGCTTCGGATGCCGTGACCGAGGAAGATGTCGAGCCGGTCGCGTCGGAGGCGTCGCAGGCTCTCCTCGGCCGATGCAATGAGGGCCTTGGGCGTTCCGATATAGTTTGCATCGGGGAGATAGCTGTCGTAGGGGCAGTACTTCGTTTCGACAATGACGTCGTCGTGGCCGACGAGGGCCTCGCCGAGAACCCTTTCGCTCTCCCCGTCGTCATAGCCCCCGGCCGTATCGATCAGGTTGATGCCTGCGTCAATGCAGGCGTGGATCACCTCGATAAAGCCTCTGGCATCCTGTGCCGCGCCGCGTGCGGCGCCATAGCTGAGTTCCGAGACATCGAGATTCGTTCTCCCCAGTCGCCGAAAAAGCATCTTCTTTTGCCGCCCTGTTTCGTTGGCTGAAACCTCAGCCGAATTCGTACCTCAAGATCCGGACTCACGGCTGTCCAAGATAGTCCCGTCTTCTGGTCTGGGCAAGGAGTTTACCGGGATTTTCGGGTCCTGAGGGGCAGAAATCGGCTCTTGTCGAGGTCCCCGGTCATCCCCTCCATTCGTCAAGTCCCCTGCGGCTGTCCAAGCCCGACAGCGGGAGCTCGAGCTGGGTCCACTCATCGGATCTCCCTAATTCTATCTGCGGCAAGGAAATCCAGGCCCTGTCTGGTCACTTTGCCCCCTTTCGCTCAATCCCAGTTCTTGGAACCAGCCGGGGGTACTCCCCTCCCTCGTCCCTCCCAAGTCATTTTTCCACCGCTCCATGGGGTCCCGCCCGGAGTACCTGATTCTCCAGCCGAAATAGTCTGGCTCTCTCTCCCTTCCTGACGCCTGCTCATGGCCCCCGTGTCTGGTACTTCCCCCGTGCCGTAGTGGGGCCTCGGGTTGCAGGAGCGTCCACTTCTCCCCAAGAAGCCCCCGGGTGGTTCCCCGTCCAGAATTCTCAGGGACACGTCCTCAACCGGCCTGGCTTCCGAGACTTCGCCCTCCAGGAAGAATCGGCTTAGAAAGGCATCTGTTGTCCCTTTATGGCAATCCGAAAAGGGCGAAATGCGTTTGTCGTATAACTATGTGGACTCTTGCGCCAAGGGCGGAACCAGTCGGAAATCCGCCACCCCCGCAGCAGGTCAAGCCCGGCTGAAAGACGTCTCTGATGATCCAATTCGAGCCAAACGCCCTCTATACGCTCAAGGAACTGGAAGAACGTCTTCATGGCCTAGTGGAACTCCCTACCTTCCTCGAAAGGTTGGGGCTTCGGGACAACCGGGTGTTCAAACAAGCGCTCTGGGGCTGGGAAATCCTGGAAGCAGGCCGGAAAGCGGAATCCTTCTCGGCGAAACAACAGGCGTCAGTCCAGGCGGTGACCCCGGTCCCAGCGCGAGGCGGCCGGGGGAAGGGCACAGACGCTCAGAACCCTGTCCGCAAACTCGGAGCAGGTGACCTTTGAGCAAGTTATGACACTCTGAAAGAAACAAGAGAGAAATATTCGAAGTATGAAAAGCCGTCCAAACAAAAGATCCATCACCGTATTCCTCGACGAAGAAGACTACCAGGTCCTTTCAAGGAAATGTCAGGAAAGGAAGCAGTCACGAGCGGATTTCCTCCGATCTGCCGTCCGCAACTCAGACCGAGTGCCCTTCCTGAATACTCGACCTCTGACCGGAGCCTGCCTCGCGAGGCACCTGGCTCACCTGAAAATGGAGCGTAAGACTGACGAAGGGCGGATGAAGTAGAAACATGGCGAAGATCAGTAAAACCCGAATAGGATCTGTCTGTTTGAAGGAGGTTGGACCTCGGAAGTGGAGAGCCAGCTGGACCGACCCGCTTACCAAGAAGCATGTTCGACGCATTCTGCCGGCTTCCGGGTACCGCGAGGCCGAGGAGCAAGCCAAGGACATCAATTCCCAGCTCGCGGTGGGAAAGGGTTTCGGGGGAAGACTCCGCGGGAGTGCGGGTCATAGCGTTTCAGACGCCGTTCTGGAGGCCGTGAAGCATTCCAATGCGAATCAAGGGACCCGCAAGGACTATCTCCGTCGGTATAATCCCTTCGCCGGTTATCTCACCGAGAAAATGCCCGGTGTTCGGGCGTGGTCAGACGTAACGACAGCCGTACTCCACAACTACATCCAGCATTGCCGTCAGGAGGACTTGGCCCCCGACTCCCTTCGGATGAGGGTGTTCGTATTGCGGATGACATCCCGGTACATGGCCCAGACCTATCCGGATCAGTATCGAGACGTGGCAGCTACCATAACGCTTTCTCAGAAGGATCCCACTACCGCGGAACTACGGGTAAAGGATTCGGTGCTTTCGCCGGAGCAACTCCGGGCTTTGCTCACCTGGCTCAAGCAGAATGACCCGATGGTCTATACTTGGGCGGTTCTCCAGAGCCTCTGCGGCGTGCGGGTCTTTGAGGCTGCCTACCTCCGGGAGGAAGATTTCGCTCCCGGCACTCGCTCCATCACCATTACGGCCAGCCCCGCGCACAAACCCAAGAACCGGCCGAGCTACCGAACGATCCCGATCTGCAAGACCGTCGACCAGGCCCTCCGGGACTGGATCCTCGCCCTGAAGATCCGCCATCATGCCGGCTATCTGTTCTTTCCATCCCGGAGACCTTCTGGCCGTCCCAATGCCAAAACACAGGCAGCCCGTGCCGATGCCTACACTCAGGATCGAATCTGCCATCTCTGGCGAAATGCGCTGGCTAACGCCCGGCGGGCCGGAATGGACTTGCCCGAGCACTTCGTTCCCAAGAAGCTGCGGGACACCTTTGTCACCCACCTCCGAAAAGCAGGAGTGGATTTCGCGGTCCTCCAAAGCTACATCGGCCACGCTCCGAGCACCGTCCTCTCCGCGCACTATGACCACGTCGATGACGAGCGTCTCCGGCAGATTTCAGGCCTCGCCCAGGACCTTTTCGAAGGAACAAATGCCTTTACTGAAAAGGTTGGTCAGACGGTCTGCAACAGCGCCTAACTGCATCTTTGCTGCATTTACGTTTTGGTTTGCGTTGATTCTGCAAGACTTAGAGAACGCGAGCAGAGGACTGAAAATCCTTGTGTCGCTGGTTCGACTCCGGCCCTGGGCACCATTCTTTTACTCCTGAGTTTACTCGACTTACACCACAGCCGCCTCGCCTGGCTCGACCTGTTTCGTTGGTGCCGGTTCAAAAAACTTCAAAAAAGCGTGTTTGAACCCGGTCCGAACCGCCTCATTCAGCGGCTCGACCACATGGAAACGGAAGACCGCCATGTGGACCTCCAAGGCGTTCTTTTCGCCCGTCGTGGCTGAGGCGAGACGGGGAACGTAGTGGCGGGCGGTGATGCTTCTGGGAGCGTGCCCCATATATTGCTCCCACACGTCCCCGTGGATTCCCTTCAGGGTGGCAAAGGTTGAGAGCATGTTCCGGAGATCCTTTGGGGTCCAGTCGGTTCGGCTGTTCCACTGGCGGATGATCACCCGCATCTCCTGGCTGTAGTTCTGCCAGGAAGCCCCGATGTAAGGACACCCCTGTTTGCTCAAGAGAACGTATTCCTTCACGTCCTGGATCTTGCCTTGGGCTCTCCGTTCATACGCCTCCCTCAGAGCTTCCAGAACAGGGCCCGAAACCGGTATCACGCGATTCCGGTACTCGTTCTTGACCTCTCCGGAGATCTCGATCAACCCCCGTTCCAGGTCCACCTTGTCCCATGTGAGACGGGTGGCTTCCTGAAGCTGGAGTCCGGCGAAGCCCTGGAGGGCTGCCCCCGCAAGAAGACGCGGATGCTTTTCCCGCATAAAGGCAAGGAGTTCCAGCACGTCTTGCCCGTAAACGATCTTCGGCGTGGTCTTCATCTTCGAGCCGATTCCGAGCCGTTCGGCGAAGTTCACGTACCCGTACTCCCGGTGCATGTACCCCGAGGTCTGGCAGATCGGCTGAAGCGAGAGCCGCTTGTGATTGGCACTGAGCCCTTCGAAGGAATCCAGGTACCTGCGAACGACCTGCCTCGTGAGCAGACGCCAGTAGAGGCAATCCGGGAACTCCTTCGCCAGCCAAGTCATGAACCGTTTGACCGACACCTGCCAGTCATACCGTGCCTGCTTTCCCCGGTTCGTGTGGCTGAGAGCCTCGTTGAAGGCATCCACCAGTCGGAAATCATCCGGCGGCGGCATAGGTTCCAAGCCCGCCTTGACGGGGGCGAGTCGCAATGCTTCTTTGACCGAAACAGAATGAAAGAAACGATACCCATATCGATCATCCGATCTCTTCCATCTGACGGAGAATCGAGTCCGGTCCGTTTTGCTTCGGTACAGGGTGAATCTTTCCATGCTCGCGACCTTTTGGCACTTCTCTCTCTTTCGTCGCGTGTTCGGCGTCATCCGACACCTCCTTTCCCGCCGAGGCACGCTGGCAAGAATCAATATCCCAGATCTTCTGGCAGGCAGCAAGCACGGCTGCACCGTAGTACCAATCCCCAACCGCCCGAAGTCCGGCTTTGGTCAGGTGGTCCACCGTCCGGATCCCGAGGGCTTTCTTCAGTTCCTTGGGGCGATACAGGGCGTTGGGGAGGATTTCGACAATGCCTTCGTTCTCTTGGTTCTGTTCTCTTGCATTCTTCATCGTGCGTTCTCTTGGCGACACCCCGCCGTTTGGCACGAAGGGGCTACCTTCTTAATACGATAAAAATTTCACCCCCTCTCTGGATTGACAGAATGGGACATCGCATTACTCTCGCGCCCTATATGACCCGACGAGAAAAGACCAAAGAAGTCGGCCGTCGGTAGGAGGCGTGTTCATGGTCGCTGCCCACCGGTCTTTCCTATTAACCGCCCAAGAGACGAGTGGCGGGTCACTTGGAGTGGTTTCGATCCATCTTACTGATGTCCGCGGCAAGGAAATCCATCCCCACAAGCCGAGATACGTCCTCGCCGTTCTCTTGGTAATCTTGATCATCTGCTGCGTTGGGTATTCCATTCTGACATGAAAAGGGCCGGCGACATCTCCAGGCGTTGCAGTTCCAAGGCGGGCAGGTTCATCCGCGCTTTCTCTGGACTTTGTCCGGGCGTGGACGATTGCGTAGACTGTACCGAGGTAGCGCTGCCCCAGTAGGTTGAAAGCCTCTCGATTCCTCTCCCGGGCCGCTCGAACCAGTCTTCCTTCGTCGAAATGACCGATCTCGACGGTCCTCCTCGTCCTCCCGTGATTTGAGGGCGAAGGTAGAAGGACAGGGCGAGCCCCCATACCCGCCCTGCCCGTTTCCGGATTACGCCGCTTTTCTGATCCGGAAGACCTGTCCTTCGCCTTCTTGCGTCGCTGCGATCAAAGGCTCATAGTTCGCGATGAGGAGTTCCCGCCCGGGGCTGCGCTTTTTTGATACGCAGTGCGTCCAAGTGATCGCCCGCATCCAATATCCCTTGTACATCTCACGCACAGCCGGGTCATCGTCGTAGCTCAGCAGGACCTTGTGGTTGCACTTTGACACAGCCGTTCTGAGTCGGGCGTGGTCATCCATGGAAAAGGTCTTCTCGTATAAACGTGACCCAAACGGACGCCGAGAATCCGAGACGTACGGGGGATCCGCGTAGATCCAGACGCCTTCGCCTTCTTTTTCAAACAGTCGCGCAAAATCAAGACACGTTAGTCTAGCGCCCTGAAGTTGGGTAGACACCTGCTCCGGGACGTCTGTGCCGATGATGTTCCATCGTTCCGGCGCCGAAAAGTACGTGGAGTCACTGACAACTCTTCCACTAAACCCGACTCGGTTTAGAAACAGAAATCGAAGTGCCGTAGAAATATCCGGATCCTGCCTTATGCATCTGTGGAAGAATTGTTTCAATTTCGCTTTTCCTGTCTCATATTCCAGAGAGCCTTTCTTTCCGTACGCCTTTAACGGCAGAATGTGACGACATTCCTCAAGAAAAGAATCTCGATCTTGCTGCAGTCGCTCGTAGAGTGCAATCAAGTCTTCGTTGAGATCGTTGAACCACCGATTCTTCGTCTTTGGGATGGTGAGGCCGATTCCTCCGCCCCCGAAAAAGGGTTCCCTATACTCCTCGAAAGTTGCGGGCATAGCGCTCAAGATTAGATGTTTTGCTGCCTTCCGGCTTTTGCCGCCGGGATAACGAAGTAATGCTTTCATATTAAGCATCTCCTTGTATGGAATTGGGGTTTCCCAGGAAACCCGCTGATGCTTAATACGATTTTTGAAATGGCCCTCCGGAACACCGGGGCATCCTGGTGACTCTGAGGGGGAAAGTACTCCCGAAGAGAGCGGACCTCAGAGGAACGGAGGCCTGGGACGAGGGCATGTCAGGTCAAAGGCATAGGAAAGCCGGGTAACCTGAAAGGCTACCCGGCCGTCATCCATGGACAGTGCTAATTTGCCATGCGCCCTGCCCAAAGGGAGGTTCTCAGATGCTTCTACCAAAATAGGGGCACATACTGAGCCCTGCCTGTCCTTGGAAGAAAAGGTAATCGAGGTCACTCAGCTCTTGCCGAAGAGCACCACGACCATACGTTTCCGCTGGCACGAACAAGAAACAGCATATCCCGGAGGCTTTGCCTTCTTGCACCCTTACAGCGCCGAATCTATCTCCTCCAGCAACTACATATGCGCCGCGGAAGAGAAACCGGTCTCGACGTAGCATACGTTTTCCGTCCAATCCTCGGCCGTATCCACCCGAATCGTGCACTTGTAGCCCTTGATTTCACGGATCGGCGCCGGCAGTCCGTGAAATCAATGGCTTCAACGCTCCCTATGTCGAATACGGATCTCTTCGCGCCTACCAAAGCAGCGTGCTAAGCGCTTCAGTCAGCGCGAGGTGAGAGTCAAAGGGCAGATCTGTTTCCACATGGCAAATATTGCTGAACCCGTCCTCGACATTGTCCGTTGCCAATCTACACCTGAAACC
>JABMPG010000346.1 GCA_013203855.1 bacterium | reverse complement strand
TTTCGGAGATCCTGGGGGGGGCGGGGAATGGCCAAGATCTGGAGGACGTCTCTCTGCGGATGACAAGCGTGGAGGACGCGCCTTGACCGCCTTGCTCGCGACGATCCGCAAGGACTTACGCCAACTCGTGCGAGACCGGGCCGGGCTGGCCGTTCTGTTTCTGATGCCGCTGGCGCTGGTCATGATCGTCTCGCTGGTTCATCACGCAGTGCTGGAGGGAACGGGAGACCGGGACCCTGTGGAGGTCCTGGTGGCGAACCGGGACTCGGGGGAAGTGGGCTCGGCCTTCGAGAGAATTCTCGAGGAGTCGCCTTTCTTTGCCGTGCGCAAGACTTGGAATGGGAAACCGGTCGGCCCGGAAGAAGTGGCGAAGGCGGTGCTGGCGGGCGATTTCAAAGTGGGACTGGTCCTTCCGGCGGGTCTTACCGAGAGCTACGAACGCCGAAGGGCCAAGGCGCTGCGGTCCCTGCTTTCGGGCGGGAGGATCGATCCGGTGGCGTTGCGCAGGGAGGGGCCGGTTCTGGGGACTTACGTGGACCCGATCCTGCCGGGGGTTTTCCGGCGGGCACTGTTGGGGGGGCTGAGCCAGACGCTGGCTTTTGCCGAAATGGAGATGCTGTTCCAGGGGCGGCTCGTGATGCCGTCGACCGAGGGCGCCTTGTCGGGCCAACCGCAAGGGGGGCTTCTGGTCCGGGTGGAAGATCGCACGGGGGAGTTGCTTCATGGCGGGGCCTTGCCGACGGCGACGCAGCAGAACGTTCCGGCGTGGACGCTTTTCGCCATGTTCTTCATCGTGGTGCCCCTGTCGGCGCAGATGATCCGGGAGAAACAGACGGGGGTCCTGAGACGGTCTTTGGTTTCGCCGGCAGGCTACAGCACGCTTCTGATGGGGAAGGTGACGGTTTTCGTGGGCGTCTGCCTGTCGCAGTTCGGCCTGATGATCGCGGCGGGGTTCTGGCTGATGCCGCTGTTGGGGGCGCCGCGTCTGGAGATACTGGCAAATCCGGCTTCTCTGCTGATCGTGGCGCTGGCGGCAGCCCTGGCGGCGGTGGGTTTCGGGCTGCTGGTCGGGACGGTGGCGCGGAGCCATGAACAGGCTGCGATGTTCGGCGCGGTAGCGATTATTATCGCGGCGGCGGTGGGAGGGATCATGGTCCCGGTTTTCGTGATGCCGGACATCCTGCAGGGGTTGAGCGCCTTCTCTCCCCTGTCGTGGGGGCACCAGGCTTTCCTGAATCTATTCCTGGGGAGAGGGGGGCTGGGGCAGATCTGGCCGGATATTGGGCGGCTTGTGGCCTTTTTTGGCTTTACTCTCGCTGCTACGCTGGTGTATCAAGTCTTGCGCCGAGAGCAAGGTGAAATCTGAGCCCCGGCACTCCCACCCAAGGCGGTCTTACGTGCTGGAAGCGGAACTGAAAAGCCTCATTCTAAGCGAACTCAAGATCAAAGATGTGCGGGCCGAGGATCTGACCGATGAGGAGTCGCTTTTCGAGGGACAGCTCGGCTTGGATTCTCTGGACGCCATCGAACTGGTCATGGTGATGAAGAAGCATTACGATATCAACATTCGGGACCGCAACGAGGCCCGGGAATGCTTCGCTTCGGTTCGGACTATGGCCGACTATATCCGCGCACACCCGAGCAACTGATGCCGCCGGTCCGGATCGCCGGCGCGGGTTGCCTCTGTGCGCATCTTTGGCAATCTACGTCCTGTAACCGCCCAGAAATCTGACATGAAAGGAGTGGGACCGGCGCCCACGCCGGTCCCACTCCTTTGTTTCTCAAAAAAGATATTCCATCGGGATGTCGAGAACGTGTCGGCCAGGCATCAGGTCTACAGCGGCTTCGTTGAATGAGGGTGGGCCGAAGCGTCCCGCGCCTTTCCCCGAGAAGCCGTAGCCCTCGCGGGGGATGCCTAGGGGGCCTTCGTCGAGCTGGCCATTTTCGTTCTCGTCGTGAAAGAGGGCGATGGCGCAGGACCCCGGGGACAGGTCTTGAAAGAGAATCTCGGCTGTTGGACAGGTGACATTAATCTCACGGAGAACCTCGGCTTCGAGGGCGCGGTCCGGAAAGCCTTCGGGCGAACGGAAGATCGCTATCCTCAGGTTTCCGCCAGTCTTGCGCAGACCGGATGCCCGGATGAGCAGTTCGGAGTTCCGCTGCGGGGAAGGATCGGGAAGGGCGGGCTCTCTCGCGGCCGGCTTCGCTCGTGGTGCGCAGCCCACCATGAGGAACAAAATCGAAACAAAAGCTAAAGCCGCCCTCAAGAGGGGCCGATAAGTACGATATAGTCGAAATTGTGATCGGTTCATAATGCGGTTCTCCGTGAGGATCCGGCACCCTCTCTAGCCTCGTAGCCCCAAAGGGGGCGCGGGATGACCATCACCGGATCAACCGCCGAGCAGGCAAAAACCATCGCCTTTCTTTCGAGATTCCTCAACGTAAACCCCCGATCATTTCAGACCGCCGAATCGCGCGCCGCAGTGTCCCCGGGTGTCAGGCGACGGATCAGATCGGCGTAATCGGGGTAGGCCTGGAGCAAGGTACTCCTCTCCCCTACCTCGAAATCGGGGAAGTCAAAGCCGGGCGCTACGGTCGTTCCCATGAGCGCGAAGCAGCCGCCCGCTTTCAGGCGGCAGCCCTGCCAGATATTCCGTGGGACGACGACTTGAGGCAGGTGGTCTTTTTCAAGGTCGTGGCCCAAGGTCAAAACGCGGCCTTCGCCGGCCGGATGCAAGTGCAACATGGTGACGGGGTCGCCAAGGTAAAAGTGAAATACCTCCTCGGATGGCACACGGTGAATAACGGAATACGTTTTAGGAATCAAGAGATAGTAGATCGCGGTCGAAAAGCTCTTCAGGACGCCATAGCGTCCTGGGAGGGCTGCCGCTGGGACTGTTTCGTCCGAACGGTAGGTCTCACGGTAGTAACCTCCCTCGATGGCCAACGGCTTGAGGTCGAGAAGTCGGATAATATCGGTGGCGGTAAGCATGTGGCGCCTGGATGGCTTTCTCCGAAGTCAATCGGGTTCACCCTATAGGGGAGCGGTGAGGCGGACAAGTGTTTTTCGACCAAAAACTCTCGAGAGCAAGGTCCAGTGCCTATAATGCTGTCAATATCACTATCACCAAGGGCGACTTTCTGGCGCCAGTCTCCTCGACGGGGGAGAATCTGGCCCCAAAAGCTATGAAACCTGAGAAGTTTCTGTTGAATGTATAGAATCCGACGAGGTAACCTCAGGGCGTCGGTGGGCCAAGCGGGACGATCTCGATTCTGGAATCCCAGGAACAAAATGAAGAGACCAACAACCATCCGGTTCGCTGGTTTGTTTCTGATCCCCTTCGGACTGGCTCTTCTGTGGCCGGGCCCGATTCCGGCCGCACCCCTGAAGGTCGGGGGTGACGCGCATTTTCCCCCTTACGAATATCTGAACCAGAATGGCGAGCCCGATGGCTTCGACGTGGAGCTGATGGAGGCTCTGGCGAGGGTGATGAACCTGTCCATTGACTTGGAACTCGGGCGATGGTCCGAGATCCGGGCGCGACTTGAGGCGGGAGAGATCGATGCCATCCCAGGGATGATCCGGAGCAAGGATCGAGAGGTATTGCTCGATTTTTCCGAGCCGTTCCTGACCTTGTCGTACGCGATCTTCCTTCGGAAAGATTCGACCATCAGTTCTCTAGCGGAACTGCGCGGTCGGAATATCGTGATTC
>JABMPG010000345.1 GCA_013203855.1 bacterium | reverse complement strand
GGCGAAGCCTGGATCACCAGCGCCACCCTCCGACTCGAGCCCCTCGGACCGTTGCCGGGCCTTCGCGCCAATGGTAACCTCCTGGAAGCGGGTGAAGAAACAGTCATCTTCAAACCGACCGAGATCATCCCAGGCGCTCGGGCCGCTCCCGACGGCCCTATTCTCGAATTCCGCACCGACCTGGCCGCCCCGCCGGGCCGGGCCCGCCCCACCGCCGCCGACTGGATCGCAGCCGCCTCCGAGGCGGTCCGATCCGGAAAATACTCGGCCGCCCGCATCGTCATCGGCACCCAGTTTGACGACCTCGGCATCGCCCCGCGGGACGTGGCGCTCTATCTGACCGGCCTTATCCGCCTCCTCCAGAGCAGATCCGGCCTCCAGGTCGCTCTCGATCTTGAACCCCTTCGCCAGGCAGAGCCCACCCCCCGAAACCATGCCCTTCTCGCCTCATGCCTCGAAGCTTCCGCCGCGATCCGCGACCATGACGGATCACTCCCGGCGCAGGATCTTCCGAAAAACCGGTAGAACAACAGGTCCGAAGCCAGTGGGGGACCGGCGATCTCGGGAGGCAGTCTTTCCCAAGGCCCCACCTCGACGGCTCTCCAAGGAAAAAGACACGCAACAAACCGGAAGAAAGCTTGCCTGCAGCCCCGGATTTCTGAACAATACCATCTTCGCGGTCGCCGCCATCCTGCAATGGCCGCAGCCCACGTTCCCCGAAAGGCTCTCTCTCACTTGCGGTTTCGTTTTCTCCTGACCCTCATCGCTTTCTCCCTCAATTTCGCTCTCTCGGACCAACCCCGCGCCGCCGATCCTTCCACGGCCTCCCTGCGCGAGACCGGCGGCTGGATCGTCCTGCCCGACCGGGTACAGCCCCGGCTTGCCCCCTCGCTCGGCGCCCAGAAGGCCAGTTGCTTCCTTTCGTATAAAGCAATCATCCCGGCCAAGCGACTCGAAGCCGGCCCACACTCCTCCCGGCAGGATTGGCTGACCTGGGAGCACGACGCGACACGCCTTTACCTCCCCATCGCGCAGGCTGTCCCCGAAGTCCTTCCCCAGGCCCCCGGCAATCTCCCCATCGGACATGAACGCGTGGACCTCGAGCACCCTCTCCCTCTATGTTACGAGCCGCGCGATCTGCGCCCCATTGACCGGAAATGGATCTATGTGAAAGACCGCGAGATCAAAATGCGCTCCGAGGCTGTTCGCTACGCCCATCGCATGTTCGAGGCGGCCAAGGCCGAGAAGATCCATCTGAGGGTCGTCTCCGGCTATCGTCCGGCCAAAACCCAGCGCTGGCTCTACCTGCGCAAGGTCGAAGAAGACGGCCTGGGACAGAAAATCGTCGCCAAACCCGGCCATTCCGAACACCAGCTAGGCACCGCCATGGACGTCTCTGGCCTCGATCCTAAAACCGTCCTCAAACCCTTGTTCGCCGAGACCAAAGAAGGTGTCTGGGTCCGCGAAAACGCCACCCGTTACGGTTTCCGCCTGACCTACACCCCTGAAAACAGCGGCAAGACCCACTATATCCCCGAGCCCTGGCACCTGCGATACATAGGCATGGCCCTGGAAAAGGATCGTTAGATCATGCTCCGCCCAGTCTTCGGCCGATCCCACTGGCAGCTGGCTCTCGCTCTGATCCTGGCCGTTGTTTTTTCCGGCGTGATCGGCTATCGCCTTCTGGTCCCCGAGTTTTCTTTCATCGACGCTCTGTACCAGACCATGGTCACCCTCACCACCGTGGGGTATAACGATCAGGCCGACCAAATGACTGGCCACGACCCCGGCGTCAAACTCTTCACGCTGGGCATCCTCATGTTCGGCGTGTTCGCTGTCACATACGCTTTCTCGATTCTGATGCGCGCGCTCATCGAAGGCGAACTGCGCGAAGCTATCGGCAACCGGAGAACCAGAAGGAGGGTTCGCTTCATGAAACATCACTATATCGTCTGCGGCTGCGGCCGAATGGGAGGACTCATCGCCCGGCGGCTCCACGAGGACGGAAAAGCAGTAGTTGTCATCGATATCGATTCCAAGAAAAAGAGCCAGCTCGACGAAGAAGGCATCGTCTGCGTGATAGGCGACGCCACCACCGACGAGGTACTGAGAGAGGCCGCCATCGACCAGGCCCGCGGCCTGATCGCCGTCACCGACTCCGATCCCGAAAACCTCTTCATCACCATGTCCGCCCGCCAACTCAACCCCAACATGACCATCGTCAGCCGCGCCCTCACCGACGAAGCCGAACGCAAACTCCTTCGAGCCGGTGCCAGCCGCGTCATCCTCCCCTACAAAATTGGCGCCCACCAACTCGTCCAGGCCGCCCTGCGCCTCCAGGTGGCCGGCACAGCACCTGGCTTTTTCATGAGGACTGGGTGGAAGTTGAGGATCTCCAGGGAAGAGAGCTGATTCGGAGTCTGGCCTTGCCCAGGCCAGTGTGACAGACCCCTGTATAATGACAGAATGTGCAATTG
>JABMPG010000040.1 GCA_013203855.1 bacterium | reverse complement strand
TTCATAGCCCGCCTCCACCGCACGGGCGAAAGCCGCCGCCATCCGGGCCGGGTCCTCGGCCACGGCGATCGCACTGTTCACCAGAACCCCGTGACACCCCATCTCCATCGCCGCCGCCGCATCCGATGGCGAACGCAGACCTGCGTCCACGATCACCGGAACTGTCGCGTCCCGCAGGATCAGAGCGAGCATATCGTTCGTGCGAAGGCCATGTCCGCTCCCAATCGCGGAACCCAAAGGCATCACCGCCACGCAACCCGCCTCTTCAAGCCGCTTGGCCAGAACCGGGTCCGCCGGCATGTAGGGCAGAACGAAAAAACCCTCCCGCGCCAGCGTCCGCGCCGCCTCATACGTCTCAATCGGGTCCGGCATCAGATGATGCGGATTCGGATGGATCTCTAACTTGACAAAAGGCGACCCGCTCATCTGGCGAGCGAGCAACGCCGCGCGCACCGCTTCCCGAGCGTTGCGCGCGCCAGAGGTGTTCGGCATGAGCGTCACGCCTTCGATCCCGGACAAAGGCCCGAACAGATCGTCCGGCCGATCCTCGGCATTGAAACGCCGCAAAGCCACAGTCACCAATTCGGCCCCCGAGGCCCGAATCGCCCCGACCATGGTTTCCACATCCGAAAACTTCCCCGTCCCCAGGAAAAGCCGGGAGGAGAAAGTACGATCCCCCAATACCAGAGGAGCATTCATATGGTCAGCCTCCTCCGGCGAAAGTCAGAATCTCGACCTGATCGCCGTCCGCCAGACGCGTCTTCTCATAATCGTCCCGGCAGACCACATGGTCGTTCAGAAGGACGGCCACCCGCTTTGGATTCGCGCCTGCCTCCTCCAAAAGAGCCGTCAGTGTGCCATTTTCAGAAAAAGGGCGCGTCTCACCGTTGAGTTGAATCTCCATGGGACCTCCTCTGCCTCGTTCCCAGGTTAAAGTTCACGACATTCGGGCTCGGGCCCCAAGGGTCCCAGACCCAGACCCCGGACTCAAAACCCGGAACTAAGCACTCGTTTCCAGGGCCTGGTCGAAGTCGGCCTTGATGTCCTCGATATTCTCCAGTCCCACCGCCACTCGGACAAACTCCGGCGTGACGCCGGCCGCCCGCTGCGCCTCATCGGTCATCTGTTGGTGGCTCGTCGAAGCGGGGTGAAGCACCAGCGTCTTTGCGTCCCCCACGTTCGCCAGATGGCTGGCCAGTTGGACCGAATCAATGAATCTCTGACCCGCCTCACGCCCGCCCTTGATCCCGAACCCGAGAACCGAGCCAAAACCGCCCTTGAGATACTTCTGCGCGCGCACGTGATAGGCATGATCCGGCAGACCGGTATAGTTCACCCATTCCACCCGCTTGTGAGCCTTCAGCCACTGGGCCAGTTCCAGTGCATTGGCGCAGTGCTGACGGATACGTAGCGGCAGTGTCTCGAGGCCCTGCAGGAACAGAAATGCGTTGAAGGGACTTGCGGTCATTCCCAGGTTCCGCATCCCCTGAACACGCGCCTTGATAATATAGGCAACGTTACCCATCCCCGGAAAATCCCCGAAAACATCCCAGTACACCAGGCCATGATAGCTTGGGTCGGGCGCCGTGAAGTCCGGAAAGCGCCCCGTCGACCAGTCGAACTTCCCACCATCCAGCACCACGCCGCCGATCGACGTCCCGTGACCGCCGATCCACTTCGTGCAGGAGTGGACCACAATATCCGCGCCATGCTCGAAAGGCCTGCACAAGATCGGCGCGAACGTGTTGTCGATGATCACCGGCACGTTCTGCTCGTGGGCCGCCTTGGAGATCCCCGCCAGATCGGTCACGTCTCCCTTGGGGTTTCCCAAGGTCTCGGCAAAAACCGCCTTTGTGTTCGGACGAATGGCCTTCCGGATCTTTTCCTCAGTCGGGTCCTCCACAAAAGTCACGCCGATGCCGAACTTCGGGAAATTGTGCCGGAAAAGCGTCTCCGTCCCGCCATAGAGCGAGGTTGAACTTACAATATGGTCGCCCGTCGAAG
>JABMPG010000344.1 GCA_013203855.1 bacterium | reverse complement strand
CGCCGGGTGGTCAGCGCGTCAAAGACATCGGCAATGCAGCAGATACGCGCGTAGGTATGAATTGCACCACCTCGCAAACCGCCGGGATAGCCCGTGCCGTTCGGTCGTTCGTGATGCTGGCCAACGACGATCTCTGTCTGTTCAGTGAGCTCCTTCTCCTTGCGCAGCAGATCGAGCCCATGATCTGGATGGCGCCGAATCTCGGTCCACTCCGTGTCCGAAAGAGGCCCGTTCTTGTTGATTATCTCTGGCGCGACGCGGCACTTGCCGATGTCATGCAGAAAGAAACCGACAGCGACCTCGCGGAGATCGTGTTGGCTGTGCTTGCCGAAGTGCTGCATGGCAAGGGCGAATGCGTACATTCCCACGTTCACCGAATGCGTGTAGGTGTAGTAGTCGTGGTGGGTAAGACCCAACAATCCTCTCAGGGCGGCCGGTTGGCTCAGTGTCAGATCCACCATCTGTGAGATGCTGTGGCGATAGCGCCGGATATTGGGCGCAGTGGGATCATCCAGAACCTTGCGGGAAAGACTGGAAGTCACTGTCTGGATCAGATGGCATTTCGCGTCGATAGGAATGCTCTGATCGGCCAGCACTCCCGGGAGAATTTTCAACTGGTGCTCGATGAGCCGTCCCCGTTCCTCAAGCCTCACATAGAGACAATCACCGAGATCGGATCTTTGAATTTCGTCTCGAGCCTCCTCGGTGATCGCAGTGTTCGCGGGAAACATCAACCGGAGACTCTCGTGGGATACCCGCGCGTAGATATCGACAGGCGCCGCTTGTCCCGAAAGCAATGTCTCCCTCGCCAGGGGCGCATAGAGACGCGTGGGTTTGCCGGCGCACTGATCGTGAGAGCGAACGGTAATCGTGTTGGTGTTAGGGTCGGATGCGGCAGTCACGGACAACCTCCAGTTGTGCGCCTGAAACAAGGCGGGGGCAGACCTCAGCTCGTGTGATTCTCGGGAGAGAAGTATTTACGCTGCACCTCGATAACCCGTGCTATCGCCTGGCTCTCCTGTTCCTGCAATTCCTTGAACTGAACACCCAAGAGAAAGCATCCGTATTGGCTCCCCTGCCAACGGATCTCTCCCAGTATCCCGTGGCTCGCCTTTTCCACGGGAGGCGGAAGAACGAAATCGAGCAACAAGCGTCGGCCTCTCGAAAAGAGCGATTCCAGCAGATCCAGGGAGTAGGTCTCTTCTTCACGGGAACGGCCGGTCAACAGGGCGCCACCCGGGCTCTCCACCTCTTCCACTCGATAGGCCTTCACGGTCAACTGGCACCCGCCCTGGCTCAGGTCTGTGATCAAGCCGTGAAAGTCCGTCGGACATTCCTCCTCAACTTCATCCGGAGAACTCTCTTTCTCTCCTCCCTCCGGAGAACTCTCCGCGTCCGGCTTTTGCTCTTCGGCTTTCTCATCTGGTCGACTTTCGCTGATCGCGGAAAGGGTGGCTGGTATGCTGCACCCCACCCGATCCGTACTACGCACAAGGACTTCCTGGAATTCATTGGGATAGCGAAGAACGACCATGGGGAAAGGCTCGTAATGGATCTTCTCGACGGTGGCTCGGAAACCCAGAGCGGAACCATTGCTAATCAGGCGCACCACACACTCTTTGTCGTACGGCATGAGCAACGTCTGACCATCTTCAATAGGCATCTCCAACAAGAGATAGTGCGGGGCAAGAGCGCCAATCAATCGACAACACGCTTTGCGCTTTCCCCGACCGACATGTCTTTCCAGCAGCACCTCTTGACCCACGCAAAGTTTCTCGACAGGAAATGGTCTTTTCATTCCGATATCCTTTCGATTCCGACCCGCCGATCCCACCACCATAGATCTCATTGCATAGACATAACAAGTTTGTCAACATACTTTGAAAGATACATCGTTGTTTTGTGTAACTAGGAAGCCAAAGGGGTCTATCCAAGTCCAGTTTTGGCCAAGCAGGGCGAAGGCTGCGGAGTCCCCACAATAGACACGGCCGCCAGCCGGCAAGATCGGCTCGAGCGGGGAGTTCCTCGATGTTTCTGCATCTTTACAGTCCTCTTGGGCTCATGTAACGTACTGTGAGGAGGCATTGACCATGGGAAACACTCTCTATGAAAAGCTGTTCGATAGACACGCGGTGCGCCGTCTGCCCTCGGGGCAGTACCAGGTTCTGATCGGTCTTCACATGATCCACGAGGTCACTTCGCCGCAGGCGTTCTCCATGCTCCGCGAGCGAGGGCAGACCGTGCGGCATCCCGAGCGGACCTTCGCCACCGTGGACCATATCATTCCGACCAGCACGCAGACGCGGCCGCTGATAGACGCCCTCGCCGAGGAGATGTTGACCACGCTGGAGAAGAACACGTCCGATTTCGGCATCCGCTTCTTCGGGCCCGAGTCGGGCAAGCAGGGCATCGTTCACATGATCGGCCCGGAACTGGGTCTGACCCAGCCGGGGATGACGATCTGTTGCGGCGATTCCCATACATCGACCCATGGCGCCTTCGGCTCGCTCGCCTTCGGCATCGGGACTTCCCAAGTGCGCGACGTTCTGGCGACGCAGACGATGGCTTTGTCTAAACTCAAGGTCCGGCGCGTCGAAGTGAATGGGCAGTTGCGTCCCGGTGTTTATTCCAAGGATGTGATTCTCCACATTATCAACCGCCTGGGAGTGAAGGGCGGGATTGGCTATGCCTACGAGTACGCGGGCGATGTTTTCGAGCGTTTTACGATGGAAGAGCGGATGACGGTGTGCAACATGTCCATCGAAGGCGGCGCCCAGTGCGGCTATGTCAATCCCGACGAGGCAACGTTCGAATGGGTTCGGGGCCGCGATTTTGCGCCCTCGGGCGAGGCGTGGGATCGGGCAGTGGCCTACTGGCAGTCGGTGCGCTCGGACGCCGACGCGGTCTATGACGACGTGGTGAACTTTCGGGGGGACGAGATCGAGCCGATCGTGACGTGGGGGATCACGCCGGGCCAGTCGGTGCCCGTTGGCGGCACGATTCCCTCTCCCGGTGATTTTGCCGAGAACGAGCGCGAGACGATTCGCGAGGCGCTGGAGCACATGAGTTTGAACCCGGGCGATCCGATTAAGGGTAGGAAGATCGACGTGGCGTTTCTGGGCTCGTGCACCAACGCGCGTTTCTCGGATTTTGAGGAAGTCGTGCGCATGATCCGCGGCAAGGGCTACAAGGTCGCGCCGGGCGTGAAGGCCATGGTGGTGGCGGGATCGCAAAAGGTTCGCGCTCAGATGGTCGAGGCCGGGTTCGACAAGGTTTTCACGGACGCCGGGTTCGATTTCCGCGAGGCGGGTTGTTCGATGTGCCTGGCGATGAATCCCGACAAACTGCAAGGGCGTGAGGTCTGCGCGTCGTCGTCGAACCGGAATTTCAAGGGCCGGCAGGGATCGCCGACGGGCCGGACGCTTCTCATG
>JABMPG010000343.1 GCA_013203855.1 bacterium | reverse complement strand
CATCTCGGTCAATCTACGCGCTCCAACTCCCGGATCTCATCCCTGTCGTCGTTTCGTCGGGCCAGTTCCAGCGCCGGCAAGTGCTGCTCTCCGAATAGGGTCCAGAATCGGAAGGTCCCGCTGCAAACGCCGCTGCATCCATTCGTTCGCGCCCGACTTCCAGCACCGCCTTGGCCAAAGGCGAAGGGCCCATCTGTTTGCTCTTCATGGGAGAAAGGCCTCACTGGTATGAGATCAAAGCCAGCCCCAAGGCGCCCATGAACTCACTTTCACCCCAAGAGCGCAACTTCGTCAAGATGCGCCCGGGGTGGAATCGATTGCCTTTTCACGGGGCAGCATAGTATGTTTGGCTTTCACGCTCGGAGCGTGTTTGAGAGAAATGACCCGGGCCGGTTTTCTCTGGCGATTCACCGACACGAGGCTTGGCATTACCCTATCTTCACGCGGTTTCACAACCATGTGTCCAACTCAGCGGCTCGTCCTCTTCACCCGTTACCCCACGCCTGGCGCGACCAAGACCCGGCTCATCCCGGTCTTGGGTGCACGGGTCGCGGCGGAACTGCATCGCCGTTTGGCCGAGCGTTTTCTGAGGCGCATGTGTGGGGTGGATTTCCAGATCGAGGTCTGGTTCTCCGGCGGGTCTGTCCAGGCCATGGAAGAATGGCTGGGGAGGGATCTGGTTCTGCGATCTCAGCCCGAGGGGGATCTTGGGAATCGGATGAGACGGGCTTTCGAGGAGACTTTGGGGTCCGGCGCCGAAAGGACGGTTCTGGCGGGGTCGGACATACCTGGGATTGACGGGGAGACGGTCCGGGACGCTTTCGGGGCGCTTGACGACCATGACCTGGTTCTAGGTCCGGCGGAGGATGGCGGGTACTATCTGATCGGGATGAGGAAACCGTGTCCCTCGCTTTTTGAGGGCGTAGAGTGGGGGGGAGAGCGGGTCCTCGACCAGACGCTTGAGATCGCGAAAGATCTGGGGCTGCGGGTGCGGCTGCTTCGGACGCTGGCCGATCTGGATCGTCCGCGGGATCTGGAGCGGTGGAGAGAAGATCCGGAGGGGCTGCTGGCGGGGATCGGGCTTCCGGCCCTGTCGGTCATTGTTCCGACGCTGAATGAAGAGGCGAGTCTGGGGGGGACGCTGGATGCGCTGAAAGTGGCGGGCGGGAAGGATTTCGAGTCGGTTGAGATCGTTGTTGTCGACGGGGGGAGTCGGGACAGGACCGTTGAGATCGCGAAGTCCCGCGGAACCCAGGTTTTCGAGTGCCCGCCGGGACGAGGCCGACAGATGGACCTTGGCGCTCGCGAGGCGGTGGGTGATATTCTGCTTTTCCTGCATGCCGATTCGATTCCGCCCCGGTGCTATCTTCCCCTCATTCTACAGGCGCTGGACAGGCCGGATGTCGTGGCGGGAGCCTTCTCGCTGCGGATCGACTCGGCTGGGTTTGCCTATCGCCTGATCGATGGCGTGACTAACTGGCGCGCGCGATTTCTCCGATCGCCCTACGGCGATCAGGGGCTTTTTTTGAAGGCTTCCGTCTTTAAGGATCTCGGCGGTTTTCGGGATTTGCCGATTCTCGAGGATTTCGATCTGGTGCGACGTCTGAGGAGGCGGGGGAGGATCTGCATTTTGCCGGAAGCGGTTTGCGCGTCGCCGAGGAGATGGGTGAAGCGTGGGCTCCTGCGCACTTGGTTGATGAATCAGACAATGCTGGCAGGGTATTATATGGGCGTGTCGCCCGTGCGGTTGTCTCAATTCTACTACGGCACAAAGTAAGGAGACTGTATGTCAAACGGTTTTTCTCCGAAGGTGAAGGACATTCTGAAAAAGGCGTCGGACATGCAGGGAATAGACAAAGCGGAAGCCGTTTCTCTTCTGCGTCTGGACCTGCATGGGGCGGAAACTTACGCGGTCATGGGGCTGGCGAGTGAGATTTCGCGGAGCGCGTTTCGCGGCAAGGGGGAGCGTCACCTGAACGTCGGGCTGAACGCGGCGTCTTGCTCGTTGAACTGCCGTTTTTGCTCGCTGGCCCGGGACATGGGGAATTTTTCGGAATCGGTCGAGTTCAGCGAGGAACAGATGCTGGGTTGGGCGCGGGCTGCGGAGCGTGAGGGAGCCGACGCCCTGTACCTGATGACGACGGCCGACTTCTCATTTGAACGCCTGTTGGAGGTTGGGCGGGTTCTGGGGAAAGAAACGGCGGTTCCGGTTGTCGCGAATACGGGTGATCTGGACCATCGGCAGGGGGAGGCGCTTCTGGAGGCGGGGTTCGTCGGGGCGTACCATGCGATCCGGCTTCGGGAGGGGGTCGATACTCCTATATCGCCCGAGCGGCGGCTGGGCACAATCCGGATGTTTAGCGAGGTGGGGTTGCTGTGGATGAATTGCGTGGAGCCGGTGGGGCCGGAACATGGGCCGGAGGAGATCGCCGATCTGATGGTACTGGCCCGGGAGTATGGCGCGACCTATAGCGGTGTGATGCGGCGGGTGAATTTTCCGGGGTCACCCCTGGCCGCGCAGGGCGTGATCTCCGAACTGGAACTGGCCCGGATGGTGGCGGTGAGTCGGCTGGTGATGGGCAACGTTGCGAAAGCTCACTGCACGCACGAGCCGAACATGCTGAGTCTGGCGGCCGGGGCGAATCTGCTTTTCCCAGAGGCTGGCTCGAGCCCGCGGGACGTGGAGTTGGACACGGGAGAGGGCCGGGGGCGAAGTCCGCGGGATTGCGGGGGGATGTTGCGCGAGGCGGAATGGGATCCGGATCTGGCTTTCAGTTGCGTGGGCTCTCGTTCGCGCGGACCGCGAGCGGCAGATCCGGCATAGGCGCCGTCTCGGCCCGGGACTGTCAAAGTACACACACATGGCGCGCTTGAGCCGAATATGGTAGTAGATGGGGCGGGTTTCGGTTCGGGATTTCCCTGAGAAAGTACCGGGATGTTCCCGTTCATTACGCCATAAAAGGAGTACATCCATGCGGTTTCTCATCGGGGCGTTGTTGCTGGT
>JABMPG010000342.1 GCA_013203855.1 bacterium | reverse complement strand
GCTTCCCGGGCCAGGAGCAGGGCCTGTTCCTTCATCTGGTCCTTTAGAATGGCGATCAGGTAGGTGTTCAGGAAGACTACGCCCATCCCGATCAGCCCGAGACAGAGGAGGAAAACGAGCAGAATCTGGGTCTGTAGGGAGAGGTATTTCTTGCTGTAAGCAGGGGGCATGGCTTGGGGAAAGCGCTCAGTGTTCGGAATCGCGGGCGCGCCCCTCTTCGGAGGGGGCATCCGGGGCCTTCTTCACGTAGTGACGCAAATCCTGGGCCGACTGTTTCACAAATCCCTCCACGTCCGAGCGGATTTCCCGGCGAACGGCCCGGAAATCCCACAGGGCCATGGCGATCACGAGGAAGCACAGGGCCAGGCTGACCAACAGTTTGAACGCCCACTGATAGGGGGTCAGAACCTGGGCAGACGGGTACCAGAAAAGAACGAGAACGATCAGCAGCAGGGTCGCGCCAGCGGTCCTGCGGCAGAAGCGACGTAGAGCGCGGGGCCGCCGATGTGGATCCACCCGCACGGAGCGCCAATGCCGATACTCGCTGAGGACCGCAATGACTAGCCCGACAGCGGTTGCCAAAGTCAAGAGAAGTCCCAGGATGTGCCTGAAGGTCATCGCGCTTCACCTCGGCCCAAAGTTTAGGCCGGAATCGGCCCGGATTCAACAAGAGTTGAGAGTTTGAGTTCGTAGAACACGCTCCAGCGTGCCCCGACACGGTTGGACGTCAAGGAACAGATTGAAGGCTGTGCAACGAACAGCATTGCATGGCGGAGGCGAATTGGATATGGTGTGCTGCGGGCGGGGAGCATCAGAAATCGGTGGGGTTTTCTCCGTGACAATTCTCTCGGGCTTCCGGACCACAATCGCGCCCCCGAGCGCGCTTGGATTGAAACGATGCGAGATACCTGGACACAGATCACTGGTTTTCTCAGTCGGTTTCTCAGCCCGGGTGTGATGGGAATTTTTCTGGTCAATGTTCTCGTTTTTATCGTGTTTCTGCTGACCACACCTTTTTCCAAGACCGCCGGGACTTTTTTCTTCGAACTGGCCCAGACTCCTGATCTCGCCGTAGGTAAGCTGCATCTCTGGCAATTCTTGACGTACATGTTCCTCCATTTCGAGACATTTCATCTGCTCATCAACATGCTGGTCCTATGGTTCTTTGCTCCCCGCCTAGAGTACCGGTGGGGAACGAAGCCTTTCCTGCTCTTCTACCTGGTGACCGGCATCGGCGCGGGGCTTTTCCACACGTTCCTGGGCTACTCTACCGGACATGCCGACGCAGCGCTGATCGGGGCATCCGGCGCGATTTACGGCGTCATGCTGGCCTATGCGCTGGCCTGGCCGAACGACACGGTGCTGCTTTACTTTGTCGTGCCCATCAAGGTCAAATATCTGATGATGTTCTTGGGAGTGGTGGCTTTTCTGGGGTCCGCCACAGAGACCCAGGGGGGGATCAGCCACGTCACCCACCTGGGCGGGCTGGTGGTGGCCTTTGTTTATTTGACGATCTGGAAGAAGATGAAAGGCGGAGGGCTATCCGGGCCGGAGCAGTACCGGGGGTACTACCGGTGACTGGAAAACCCGATCTCATCCCGCAGTAGCGGGTAAGACTCCGCGAGCGACCCGGAAGAGGAACCATGTATAAGGAATTCTTCGGCCTTCAGGAAGATCCCTTCAGTCTGACTCCCGACCCACGCTTTCTCTATATGAGCAAGCGGCACCGAGAGGCTTTAGCGGCGCTAGTTTACGGAATCAAGGAGCAGAAGGGTTTCATCGCGCTGACCGGCGAGATCGGCGCAGGAAAGACGACCTTGTGCCGGGCCTTTCTGAGAGAGTTGAAGCCGGAGACCAGCAACGTCGCGCTGATCCTCAATTCCTTTCTGAACGACGTCGAACTCTTGCAGTCGATCAATCACGAGTTCGGGCTGGAAGCGGCATCCGACTCCAAGAAGCAGCTCATCGACGCCCTGAACCGCTTCCTGCTCGAGCAGAATGAGAAGGGCAAGACCAGCATTCTGATTATCGACGAGGCGCAGAACCTCGAACCGGTGGTCCTGGAACAGATCCGGATGTTGAGCAATCTGGAGACGGAACAGAGCAAGTTGATCCAGATTGTTCTGATCGGCCAGCCGGAGTTGAACGATATACTGGCCATGCCCGAACTGGAGCAGTTGAATCAGAGAATCACCGTGCGGGCTCATATCTCGCCGCTGAGCGGAGACGAGATCTATCACTATGTGCGGCACCGGCTGCACGTGGCCGGGGCCAAGATCAATGTCTCTCTCACGCCTGCGGCCGTGAACCGTCTTCGCTATTTTTCCGGAGGAATCCCCCGCCGGATGAACCTCCTATGCGACCGTGCGCTCCTCGCGGCCTATGTGGCGGGACGGTTCCAGATCGACGCGAAGATGATCGCTCTTGCGGAACGAGAACTGCG